>NZ_JAUBVX010000002.1:198986-279289 GCF_036706065.1 Microcoleus sp. A2-C3
CGATCGCACAGTTGTGGAGTGTCACGGCGGATTGTGCGATCGATAATTAACGGCTAAAAGCTGACGCACCCTACCAACTTAATTCTTAAGTCTGCGGAGGCAGACATCGTTTGTCTAGGCGCGGTTTCAACCGCCGACTATTCCTGACTCTTATAAATAATCATGCCTAAATTTCAACTATCCTCTTGGCTACCCCGTCTCCCCACTCAAGTCTGGATTCTCGCCGCAGGCAGATTCCTCTCGCAAAGCGGCACCGGTTTTACTTTATTTTACGCGCCGATCTTTTTTGTCGATCGCGTCGGTTTATCTGCAACTGCTGTTGGTATCGGTTTGGGTATCGGTTCAATTGCGGGAATATTCGGCCGCGTTTTGGGCGGTTCTTTTTGCGATTCTAAATTTTGGGGAAGGCGGCGAACTTTATTGCTGGCGACAATGATTGCGGCTGTCGCTTCTTTTGTGCTGGCGGCAACTAATGATTTTGCAGGTTTAGTTGCAGGAAATGTACTGATGGGTTTTGGCGTGGGTTTGTATTGGCCTCCAACCGAGACAATGGTGGCGGATTTAACGGAGGGCGATCGGCGACAAGAGGCTTTTGCTTTGACGCGGCTTGCTGATAATTTGGGTTTACAAGTTGGGATTATTTTTGGCGGTGTTTTGATTGCGGTGACGGGAAATTATCGATCGCTCTTTATTATCGACGGTATCTCGTTTATAGTGCTGTTTGCGGTGGTGGCGATCGCGATTTCAGAAACCTACAAACCTTCTACTGCAACAGATGCAAGCCCAAAAAATCTGAAAAATGGCTGGATGGTGGCGTTGAACGATCGCACTTTGCTAGTATATGCCTCGGTAAATATTTTGTTTACTCTCTACATTTCCCAAATTCAAACCACGATGCCGCTGTATTTTAGTAAGTTTGTGCCGGTGGGGACATCTGGAGAAGGCTTTTCTACAGGTACAATTACCGTTTTGTTTGCTTTTAGCACATTTTTAACTGTGGCTTTGCAAATGCCGATTGTTAAGGCTTTGAGGCGGTTTTCCCATCCAAAAGCTTTGATGATTTCGGCGCTGCTGTGGGGAATCGGATTTATTGCGATCGGCTTGACGGGAATGGTAGCAACTGGCAATCTATTTTTAGCTGTTTTAGGCTTGAGCTTTTTGTCCTTAGCGACTGTTGCTTATACGCCTTTTGCTTCGGCTTTGGTGGTGGATTTAGCGCCGGATTCTTTGCGGGGCGTGTATTTGGCGCTTAATTCTCAGTGTTGGGCGATCGGCTATTTAATCGGGCCGCCGCTGGGCGGTTTCGCCTTGGATCAGGGTAAATTGGGGGCGGATAATTTTTGGTTGGGTTTGGCTGTTAGCGTGATACTGGCGATCGCGATTTTGCGAAAGCTCGATCCAATGTTGAAAGCAAAAATTATTGCAAAAAAACAACTTTTGTGATATGTAAACTAGACAAATAAAGAAATTTCCAAAAATGCCGATCGCCCTCAAACTGCGATCGGCATTTTTGGCACACACACCCGAACCAAAAAACCGGATTTTGGAACCAAAATAGAAAGTTTTAAGCAAATATTGTGCCGAAAAACCCGGTAGAGCGATCGTCGCCCCTGCCTCCGCAAACTAAGGCAATTATTTTATACAAAGTCGCCTCCGTACACAGTCTATCTGTATGGTACTTCGGCGCACCTTATCCCTACCAAGAGCACAGCGACACCATTTTTGCGTAATCTATTACAGAGCTTATTAAAGATATAAAAAATCCAAAAGTGATGAATTTAAAACTTGTGATTTTGGCTGCCGAATAGATTTACAATCGCTAGAAAGCTACTAGCAATTTTAGAATTTATTTGTGAGGAGTCGCAGTGAAAACACATTTACTATTTAGTGCCGGCGGAGCAGGTTTACTGTATCTACTTGTCGCTTCTTTACCATTGGCAGCCATGCCACCCGTTGCAGATCAAGAAACATTAAGCACTCAAGACTTAAAAGAGTCAGATGATAAAATTAGCCTGAATACAACTGTTGAAAATCCGCTCAAAATCCCTGAAACATCAGAATTCAAACAAATCGAGGAGCCACCCGTTGATAGTACCACCTCAACAGACGATCGCCTCGCCAACCTCAATCAGCCCGAAACCACCGCATTAACCGCAGAAAATCCCCCAAACAACTCATTAAACTTAGCCGAAAAACCAGCCAACCAAGCCCCAGCCGAAATCGCAGAAACCACATCTGCGATTCCCGCCCCAAACCCGCAGACACCAGCCGAATTCACAGAAACCACATCTGCGATTCCTACCCCAAACCCGGCACCAGCCGAAATCGCAGAAACAACATCTGCGATTCCCGCCCCAAGCCCGGCACCAATCATTGCTCAAACACAAACACCTACTTTAGAAAAGTTAGCTGAAATCGAAAACAGCGCTTCCTTAGAGCCCGCACCAACCAACAGCCAAACTCCCGAATCTACCGAACTCGAACAAGTAACATCTGTCTCACAACTCTCCGACGTGCGCCCGACAGATTGGGCATTTCAAGCCTTACAATCTCTCGTAGAAAGATACGGCTGCATAGCGGGATATCCAGACGGCACATTCCGAGGCAATCGGGCAATGACTCGCTACGAATTCGCCGCCGGTTTAAACGCTTGCTTGGATAAGGTAACAGAGCTAATTAAAGCAGGTACTGGAAATTTAGCGACAAAAGAAGACTTAACTACATTGCAAAGATTGCAAGAAGAATTTGCCGCAGAATTAGCTACTTTGCGCGGTAGAGTCGATGCTTTAGAATCCCGCACCGCCGAATTAGAAGCAAATCAATTTTCGACAACAACTAAACTCAGCGGCGAAGCCATTTTTAGTGTTGCCGACACTACCAAAAACAATAACAGCGATACTCAGACAGTCTTCAATTACCGAGTGCGCTTGAATCTGCTTACCAGTTTCACCGGCAAAGACACATTAATCACAGGCTTGCAAGCTTACAACATTCGCAGCTTCGGGCCAGATTTGGGTTTGTCAACGGGAGCATTTAGCGGTTTATCTGACAGTCAAGCAAGACTGAGTTTTGAGCCGCAATTTCCCGGAATAAACCCTCAGAATTTATCTAGCATTGGCGCTAACACAGTTGAACTTTACAAACTGCTTTACGTCTTTCCAGTTTCTAACAGCATTACTTTATTTGCTGGCCCGAAGGCGGAAACTTCCGATGCTTTTCAAGCAATCACTCCTTTTGCAGGAGAAGGGCAAGAAGCTATTTCTAGGTTTGGAGGTTACAACCCTGTAGTGCGCGTATCCGGCGGCACTTCTGGCAGCGGTTTGGCATCGGCAGGCGGGTTTATCTGGAACGTTTCTAAAAAGCTCAATCTTACGGCTTTGTACGGCAGTGTAAATGCTGCTTTGCCTAACGATTTAGGCTTTCCAGCTACTCCGTTGGGGGCTGGTTTATTTGAGGGAAGTACAATTGCTGCGGCGCAGTTAACGATTAAACCAACTAGCAGTATTGACATTGGTTTGAATTACGCTTACAGCCGCCACCAATTGAATATTCTGGCTACAGGATTATCTGATGCGGATTTGGGCTCGATTTTGGGAAGAGATAGAGAACCTGTTAACGGTGGCGTGAGGATGAATTCCTTTGGCGGTACTGCAACCTGGCGGCTTTCTCCGAAAGTTGCTGTTTCTACCTATGGAGCTTGGATAATTGCTGATGCTGAAAGAAGCAATGCTTCTACAACTTTCAACAGTTGGATGTTTGGTTTACATTTCCGAGATTTGTTCAAATCAGGAAATAATGCAGGTATTCTGTTTGGACAGCCTTTGGATCGCGATTCGGTAAGTGGCGGTGCTCGTTTTCAGGCAAACAAAGCAACTCCTTACCATTTGGAGGCTTATTATCGTTTCAAAGTTAACGATAATATCAGCATTACACCGGGGGTTTTTGTGTTGTTCAATCCTGAAGGTACTAAGGATAATGACACTGTAGGGGTGGGAGTTCTTCGCACTACTTTTACTTTCTAGGAAGTGACGAGAATTGCTCATTGCATCAAAACGGTTCGTAGTGTGGACTTTAGTCCGCTCATTTGTTGCGGACTAAAGTCCACACTACGAACTAATTAACGATCGACCTGAGATGATATTAGGATCGCATCGCGAAACAAACCAGTAAATTAATCTTTGCAGGCAGATTCTTTTAAACTGGTATTAGTTTTGCCGGTTTTCGAGCGTATTTTGGAAAATAGGACTGAAGTCCGAACGATCAAACCTATTAGCAATTATCGACTATTTTCGACGATCGCCCAATTTGCGATAAACTTCTCTCAAATCAACTTGATGGTGAGCCAAAGCAACCAAAGCGTGATAAAATAAATCCGCAACTTCCCCAGCAATCCCGTCTTTGTCGTCATCTTTGCAAGCCATCACAACTTCCGCCGACTCTTCGCCAATTTTCTTGAGAATCTTGTTGTCGCCACCCTCGAACAACTTGCAAGTGTAAGATGTTTCGTTAGGATTGTCTCGCCGATCGCAAATCACGTCAAATAATTGAGATAACATATCTCCGGGCGGCGGTGAAATTTCCCCATCAACTTGGTGAAAACAACTTCTTTCACCCGTGTGACAAGCAATATCTCCGACTTGTTCCACTGTCACTAGCAAAGCATCGCTATCGCAGTCGTAACGCAGCCCTTTGACATTTTGAATGTGTCCCGATGTCGCTCCTTTCGGCCACAATTCAGCGCGAGAACGGCTCCAGAACCAAGTTTGACCGGTTGCGAGGGTTTTTTGCAGCGACTCGCGATTCATCCACGCCATCATCAACACTGTACCGTCTAAGTAATCTTGGACGATCGCCGGTACTAAACCGCGATCGTCGTAACGAATCTTTTCAATTGGGATCGATCGGCTCAAACTAGACACATCATTAACAGACATAATTTTATTGCAGCTTTTCAGATAAATTAACGCTTTCGTGTCGGATATTTTTTTTTAATTAACCGCAGAGAGCGCAGAGGACACAGAGAGAAGAGAGGAGATTAGGCAAGTGATGGGCAAATTGTCAAGAACTATTTTACAAAAAATTACACTTTAGGGCGATCGCTGGCGGTGCTGTCAAAGCGTTAAAAATTTCACCCATATTGCTAGTCATTGGTTTGTATCATAGAATCTACTACTATAGTTTCTTTAATCGGCCTACCCTTTAACCTGAAGTCGATATATTAAGTATCCTAGCAACAACATACCTTCACTAAGGAGAAAACTTTGGTTTCCACAACACACTTGAAAACCGCCAAATCAGAAGAAATCTTTGCCGCCGCCCAGAAGTTGATGCCCGGTGGCGTCAGCTCCCCCGTGCGCGCCTTCAAATCCGTAGGCGGAGGGCCAATAGTCTTTGACAGGGTAAAAGGAGCCTACATTTGGGATGTTGACAGCAACCAATACATTGACTACGTAGGCTCTTGGGGCCCAGCCATCTGCGGCCACGCCCACCCAGATGTCATCAAAGCCCTTCACGAATCTTTAGAAAAAGGTACAAGTTTCGGCGCACCCTCGCTACTGGAAAACGTGCTGGCCGAAATGGTCATCGATGCCGTTCCCAGCATTGAAATGGTGCGATTTGTCAATTCCGGCACCGAAGCCTGCATGGCTGTTTTGCGGCTGATGCGAGCCTTCACCGGACGCGATAAATTGATTAAATTTGAAGGCTGCTATCACGGGCACGCCGATATGTTTTTGGTAAAAGCAGGTTCCGGTGTCGCAACTCTCGGCCTTCCCGACTCGCCTGGAGTGCCAAAATCCACTACCGCCAACACCCTCAACGCTCCGTACAATGACTTAGAAGCAGTCAAAGCTTTATTTGCCGAATATCCGGGCGAAATCGCAGGCGTAATTCTCGAACCAGTTGTAGGAAATGCCGGATTTATTGTACCGGATGCGGGTTTCCTCGAAGGTTTGCGGGAAATTACCAAAGATAACGGCGCTTTGTTAGTTTTTGATGAAGTAATGACCGGTTTCCGCATCGCCTACGGTGGAGCTCAGCAAAAATTCGGTGTCACCCCAGATTTGACGACTTTGGGTAAAGTTATCGGCGGCGGCTTGCCGGTGGGAGCTTACGGCGGACGGCGCGATATTATGGGGATGGTGGCTCCAGCGGGCCCGGTGTATCAAGCTGGTACGCTTTCGGGAAATCCTTTGGCGATGACTGCTGGGATTAAAACTTTGGAATTGCTACAAAAACCTGGCACTTACGAACAGTTGGATAGGATTACGAAAAAACTGTCCGACGGATTGCTGAAAATTGCTAAGGAAGCGGGACACGCGGTTTGCGGCGGGCAAATTAGCGGGATGTTTGGCTTGTTTTTTGCGGCGGGCCCGGTTCACAATTACGATGATGCGAAAAAGTCTGATGTAGCAAAGTTTGGCCGCTTTCATCGCGGAATGTTGGAGCACGGTATTTATCTGGCTCCTTCGCAGTTTGAGGCTGGATTTACTTCTTTGGCTCATACTGATGAGGATATCGATCGCACTTTGGCCGCAGCGCGCGAAGTGATGGCTAGTATTTAAAGTGCGATCGTTCCGAATGCAAGTCCTTAAAACTCAGGGATGAAGGATTAAAGTCCTTACTGTTTTTTGCAGTAAGGGCTTAAATTTTTAACGGCTACCGAATCGGAGTTAAAAACTTCTCTGGGCTTACGCATGGGGGCGAGAAACCCGGTTTCTATGAGATTTTGTGTTTAGTAACGAGAAATCACGCAAGAAACCGGGTTTCTGAACTTGTGTTTTTTCCGATTACCGACTTAATGACCAATGACTAATGACTACTGACTAATGACCAATGACTAATTCACTCGTTGAGAAATTCACCTTCACAGATAATCGAGTCTCTGCTATCCAAATCTTCTTGATTCCAAATCGAGTTTAATGCTGCCGAACTTAGAGAAGTTGACATTGTATTTAATGTTGTGTTGTAATATTCCACAGCATTATTCTGTTCCATCTGCGGCGCTTCCTTGAAGTAGGAATTAATATCCGGCGTGCAGCGCTGGGCTTGGTAGTATAAATAAGCTTCAGCATTAATGCACATGACGTGGTAAAAATCCTTGTTGGCTGCTGCGATATCTCCGAGTTTGTACAGCGCTAAACCTCGGTTGAGATAAGCTTTGACATAATTCGGATCGAGTTCCACTGCTTTGTCAAAGTCTTCGATCGCCAACTGCATTTGTTTTAATTTATAGCGAACACATCCTCTGTTATAATAGGCATAAACATTGTTTGGGTCGATGCCTAGTGCAGTGTTGTAATCGGCGATCGCCTGCGTATTGTCTTTTAGTTGGTGGTAACAGAGACCGCGATTTATGTAAGCTTTGATATATCTAGGATTCAACCGCAGCGTTTCGTTAAAGTTCTCTATTGCTGCCTCTTTTTCTCCCAAAAGGTAGTAAGCCCGCCCCCGATTGTAATAAGTTTTATAATTTTGGGAATTGATAGAGAGAGCTTGATTGTAGTCTTCTATTGCTTCTTCGTAATGCCCTAAATTAGCAAGTACGAGTCCCCGGTTGTTGTAAATAGCATGACTGTCAGGTTTGTTTGCTAAAGCGCAGTTGAGATCCTCAATGGCTTTGTCGTTTTCTCCGAGATGCCGCCAAGCATTACCTCGATTCAGATAAGCCTCGAACAAATTAGGATTGATATCTAGTGCTTGGCTGAGGTCTTCGATCGCCTTTTGGTAGTCTTTCATGTAATAGTAGACTAAGCCGCGATTGTTATATGCTTTGGCGTCGGCGGGATTTTCCTGCAATATCTGATCAAAGTCTTCGATCGCCGCTTCGTAGTTTCCTTTTTTGGCGCTGTACAAACCGCGCTTGTAAAATTGTTTGAGGTTCATAGGTGAGTTGATTTTAGATTTTAGATTTTAGATTTTAGATTTTAGATTTTAGATTGACTTGCTGCTGGCTGAATCACCGGAGTTTGAACAAGCATCTAAAGTGTTGGGAACTTCACATTTATGATGTCGGCGGCACGGTGTCGGTTATTGAGTGGGGTCAACTTTCAGGATTGCTTGATTGTGGGGAGTAATTCCTTTGTACTCTGTGTTGAGTTCGACAGGCGTTAATCTGTTGAAACAGCATTCATTTATACCAAGAGTAACTCTTGAGTTATTCCCGGAAATCTATCCAAAACAGGATTTAGGTCGATCTTAACAGCAGTTAAATCATGTTGAAAGAGCCTGCTCGTCGGCTGGATTTAATTTATGAGTTCGATTGTTTACCCGATGGCTTACGCCCCGCTACGCTACGACTTTCGATCAACATTCTAGTTTGCGTTGGTGCTCTGTGTCTCTCGATGCAGGTGCGATCGGCACGGGTAGCCAAATTAAGCTTGACGCGCCCCATCGGTATAAATTGGTGCACGCATTTCTCTTGAGTAAAATTTATATCCTGTTTAGCAACTTCATCTCAGTATTTCTAGCAGCAAGTATTGACAAAATTTTGCTGGCTAATTACATACAAATTACCGATTACCGCTCGACTTCCTCTTCCACATAAACTCTCAATTTCTCCAAATCTGGAAGTTCGATCAATTCTTTTTCCTTTTGCTCAACAGAGATTGGCATCATCACAGGTTTGCGGTGTTCTATCCAGCAACTCGCCAGCGGCAAAGTTTGTTCCAAATCTTCCAAAGGCCTCGGAATTACCATCACCGCGTTCAACTCGCCAATGCGTTCAGCTTCGTACATCCCGGCTTCTACGGCTACTGCGACATCTGCGACGGCACCGCGAATAATTGCCGTACACAAACCGGCGCCAATTTTCTCGTAGGCGGCCAAGTGTACGTCTGCGGATTTGAGCATAGCATCGCAAGCGCCGACCATTGCCGGAAATCCCCGCGTTTCGAGCAAACCGATCGCCTGATTGCTCAGCCGCGAATAACTGCCACTTTCGGAGAGTTCAGTCAGCCGAAAGCCGATCGGCAAAACCACTTCCAAATTAGCCAAAGGTCTAGCAATCACCAACTTAGAAACAAACTGTCCGAACTGTTCTGCTGTCTGAGCTCCGGCTTCCACAGCCAAGCGCACGTCCGAAATTCTGCCCCGGACGATCGCCGTACAGTGACCGGAACCAATTTTTTCGTATCCTACTAAAATCACCCCCGCCGACTTCAGCATCATGTCAGCAGTCCCGACAATTGCCGGAAAACTTTTGGTAGATACCAAACCCAAAGCAGTGTCTTTGAAATATTCCTGGCGCTGCGAGCGATCGGGGTCACTTTTACGATCTATTTGTCCGTCCATCTTCAATTACCTTTAGAAACTTCTCAAAATAAAAATTTGTTGATAGTTTTAGTTTGTCAGATGAGAAGACAGATTACACGAGCTCTAAGACACACATTTCTGCTGCAAAGCCTTAAAAATTGTTGAGCTACCAATAATATCAGATTACCTATTTATATTTTTTGATTCTGCCTTCAGCATAACTGCCTTTTGCCGAAATGAGGGCTATCCAGAACCGCCCGATAAAGTTTGACCGTTTTCTTGCGATCGATTAAAAGCTTGCCGGTGCGGAAACAGCGTTCCCAGCAACTGATTGATGTGAGCTTGACCGTAGAGAATAGTTGGTGTATTTGCTGGTTGGGGCTGCTCTGAGGCCGCGTCTGACGGCTGTTCTGGGGCTGTCTCCGGCGGTGTTTGAGGCGGTGTTGGGGCGGGTTTTGGCTCAATCGGGCGATCGACTGGCGGTTCAACTGGTGGCGTACTGGCTTCGGGAGTTTCCGGTGCTGCTGTCGCTGCTGCGGTTGCTTCTGCTGCAACTTGGCGGCTGGTATCTCCGATCAGAGAACCTGCTGCTAAAATTTGCATTTGGTCGATACAAGGATTAATCAGCGTCGTCCCCGCGCCAATACAGGCATTTGCGCCGATCGTCCCCGCACCTACAACCAACACTCCTGCACCCAGAATCACGCCCGCTGCGATTTCGAGAGTACCTTCGCGGGCGTGAAGGATTACTCCCATGCCGATACAGGTACCGGCGGCGATCGAGATCCGACTTCCCGGATCTGCTTGTAGGATGACTCCTGGGGCGATCGCCGCACCCTCATTCACAACTACATCGCCACTCATCAAAATCTGAGAGTTGCTACTTAATTGCAGTGGCGATAAATACATTCAACTTTACCATGAAAGGAGCTATTTTTTTAGATAAAAGGACTTTAATTTATGGGTTTTATTGACGAAAGAAAATTTAACCTTATCCATCAAACAAGCGAGAATTTACTCATACTGAAAAGCTCCATCGAGACTGAATCTAAACCTAATTACGCAGGATTAACACTGCGTACCTTACCCATATAAGTAACGCATCAAACCTTTTTTGCCTAAGTTTTGTTCGGGCTTTAAGATTTTCTATAAAGTTTGAGAAAATCCTAAAGTTTGCCCAAAAATTCTCAATCGAGTTGTCTAACTCTCTCAAACCAAACTTGAATCCCAGGGCTAGTTCTCCCATTAGCCCAACGCGAGCACTTAACGGGAGAAACAAGCTAATTACCAGGCATTCTTAAGGGCGCTGGATGATTTCTTCGAGTACGCGGCGCTTGGCCTTGGAGTCGATACCGAGCAAGCGGACGTAATCGCCGCTGTGTTCTGTCATACAGCTTTCGAGAGCCGAAATTACTTCGGATTCGCGGTTGGATTCGATCGGCGCGCAACTGCTCCAGGAACCGGTGCGGAAACGGCGCGGGTCGGCGTGTTCTGTGCCAATTTTGTAGCCTTGGGAGAGCAGGTTGCGGATTTGGTCGATCGTCTTGCCGGTCAAGATGCCGCTGCTGGCGACCGCACCTGTGTAAGCTTCTTTAAATTTCCCTGGTTTGAATCCCGATGTTGCAGCCGACTTAGCCGATTGAGCAACCGGGCCATCGGGACGCTGAATAATTTCTTCAACTATGCGGCGCTTAGCTTTCGGATCAATTCCGATCAAGCGCACATACTCGCCCGTATATTCCTTCATCACAGCTTCCAAAGCAGCGATCGCCTGAGATTCGTTTTTGACTTGCAGCGAAGCCCCACTTTGCCAAGAACCAGTACGGAAGCGACGCGCGTCGGCGTGTTCCGTCCCCACTTTATAGCCTTGAGCTAGCAAGCCGCGAACTTGAGCCACTGTTGCGTCGCTCAATTTGCCACTTGACGCAGAAGCTTGTGCAACTTTACCGCTACCGTTAGATTGGTAAGTTTTCGCACCGCTAGAACCGTTAGAACCATTAGAGCCATTGTCTCCGGGTCTTTGGACGATTTCTTCTAGTACGCGGCGCTTGGCTTTGGTGTCAATCCCGATCAAGCGGACGTATTCTCCTTGGTGGTCAGCCATGCAAGCTGACAAAGCCGCGACTACTTCAGATTCGCGGGTTGAGGAAATTGGGCCGCAAGTGCGCCAAGAACCGGTGCGGAAGCGGCGCGCGTCGGCGTGTTCGGCTCCCACGCTGTATCCTTGCGCTAGTAAATTGCGGATGCTATCGGCTAGAGAAGAACTCAATTGGGTGCCGGTTTGGGTAGAATAATTCATTTGAGTGATATTTGAGTTTTTAGCTTGCTCGTTGCGAATTGGTGCTAGACAAGCGATGTTGTCAGCGCAGCGATAACCCGTTCTCAAAGCGTCATTGATGCCAATGACGTGGGTCGCAAATTTAACATCTGAATCAAGAACATCTGGCAGGCGATCGGCTTGCTGCTGATTAGTGATGATGGCTCCCGAAGGTATATATTTACCTGGGGGAATCTCCACATCTTGAATTAATACGTGCATCATGACAATGCAGCCGTTGCCGACTCTGGCATTGAACACCGTAGAGCGAAAGCCGATAAAGCAATCCTCGCCCACGTAGGCTGGGCCATGAATTAAACTCATGTGGGTGAGGGAAGTATTTTTCCCCACCCATACGGAATAGGATTTGTCATCGTCTCCTGTGACTCGGCCTTGTTCTAGGCCGTGAATCACTACTCCGTCTTGAATGTTGCTTCCTTCTCCGATATAAAACGGAGTGCCTTCATCGGCGCGGATAGATGTCCCGGGGGCAATCATCACATTTGAACCGATATGTACATCCCCAATAATGTTAGAAAAGGAATGTACGTAGGCGGTGTCGTGAATTTTCGGCTCAGCCAAGTTTTTCGACCAAGGCGTCGGGGGAGCCGCAACGCTGCGGACTGCCATAAATTAAGTTCTCCTAAACTGAAAAAAAATTGTCAGTTGTTCTTTGTTAGTTGTTAGTTGTTAGTTGTTCACTGTCAACTGTTCACTGTTAGCTATTAGCTGTTCACTGTTCACTGCCAACTGTCAACGGTCAACGGTCAACTGTCAACTAGCGGTATGGGTCGTCTTTTTTACTGTAAATGAGGCGATTTTCTACATTGACAGTATCTATAATGCCTACTACTAGAGCATCGATCGGACGATTTTCGCTGCCTGGGGCTATCCTGGCTGCGCTGCCGCGGGTCACTAAAACCCATTCATCGATACCAGCGCCCACACAGTCAGCGGCTACCTCATATCCGGGAACTGGCGAACCTTCTTGATCGATGAATTGCAGCAGTAGAAATTTCGATCCTCTCAGCGTCGGCTCTTTTTGGGTACTGACAACTGTGCCGAGAACTTTGGCCATTTGCATTTTAGGTAATAGGTAATTGGTAATTGGTAATTGTCATTCTTTTGCCGTCACTTGTCTTTTTTCAATTAGCTTTATTCAGTCTCATGTCTTCATTTTAGAGTTTTTCGTCTAGTAACTAATGACTAATGACTAATGACTAATGACTCGTGACTTATGACTAATAACCAATATCTCATGCCCACCTCAATTAAAAATTAAAAATGCTAAATCAAAAATATCGCGATTTTTAATTTGTGATTTTTAATTTTTAATTACCAAACGCCCCTAACAGCCTCGTGCCTATCTTAAGATCTGTTGAGGGGGCGAATGCCGCTCACGCCTTCGCGGAACTGTTCTACAGCTTCGGTGTAGCGAATGGGTAGCACGTACTCCAAGTTTTCGTGAGGGCGGGCGATAATGTGGGTGGACATCACTTGTCCGCCGTTAACGCGCTTCACTGACTCTACTCCAGCGGCGACGGAAGCTTGCACTTCCGAGACATCTCCTCTGACAATGACTGTAACGCGAGCGCTACCGATTTTTTCGTAGCCGACCAAGGTGACGCGGGCTGCTTTGACCATCGCGTCAGCAGCTTCTACCACTGCGGGGAAGCCTAAAGTTTCGATCATGCCAACTGCAATTGCCATTGGTTTTACTCCTGATTGAATATTTGGGTAACTAAACTGTAAATTTTTGACGATCATCGCACTGCTTTTCGTCCAACTTTTGGTCAAACGAAATTTCAGCGCGCTAAGAAATTAGTAGCCTCGGAACTGCTCTACTGCTTCTGTATAACGAATGGGTAGAACGTATTCTAGGTTTTCGTGGGGGCGAGCGATGATGTGGGTAGAGACGACTTCTCCGCCGTTCACCCGCTTGACGGATTCCACTCCTGCTGCCACTGAGGCTTGGACTTCCGACACGTTGCCGCGCACAATTACGGTGACGCGGGCGCTGCCGATTTTTTCATAGCCCACGAGGGTAACGCGAGCAGCTTTGACCATAGCGTCGGCAGCTTCCACAACAGCGGGAAAACCTTTTGTCTCAATCATTCCCACGGCAATTGACATTTTTGAATCTCCAAGTTGAGGATTAGTGGCATTACCGTTACAAATCTTTGAGAAATCTAAAAATTTGGACGGGGAGGCCCACATTATTTAGGAATGCAGTGTAAAGCTTCCTATCCTTATAGAATAGGGGAATCTGTCCACCTTGACAATATAAACTAACATCATAATGTTTAATAACAAAAATTAAAATTTTTTATGTTACTTAAAATAATTTAATATTTATTTAATAATCTTAATATATGCCGGAGTAGATGCGGGCGGCCAGCTTGCAGTCAAGTGAGTACAAATACCTGTAAGGTAGAGTTCGGTAAGTGAAGGCGAGACCGATCAGTGTCGATGAAATTGGGGATTTGCCATGAGGGATCACCAATAAATAGGCAAAAAAGACAGTCTGGGCCAATCGGCGGGCATTTTTTCTGTGAGTGCTGATTCTGAGAAGCTTGTAATTTTGTAGGGAGAAAATTCTCAGTTTTGATGCTTTCATGTATAGTGAATTTTAGGTGCAAATTATTTTGCCAGAACTATTAAGATCTGGTTTAGTCAAATTTTTACGGTGTGGCGCGATCGCCCGGAACTGCCTTTGGATCGAGGCAGCGAGTAATTTAAAATTTCAAGGATCAATTAAATGACCGAATTTCTCCTCCAAGCCTGTTGGTGGGTGCCTTTATATGGCTTAATTGGCGCAATTTTAACATTGCCGTGGTCTACAGGAACCGTTCGCACCACAGGGCCGAGACCCGCAGCTTACTTCAATTTGCTGATGACTGTGTTGGCTTTCATCCACGGATCGGTTATTTTTCGAGCAACTTGGGATCGACCCCCCCAACAGTTGCTCGTACACTGGGTGCAAGCAGCAGACTTAAATTTGTCTTTTGCCATCGAAATCTCCACCATCAGCGTCGGAGCAATGGAGTTAGTTACAGTTCTGAGTTTGCTAGCACAAATTTACGCGATCGGCTACATGGAAAAAGACTGGGCGCTAGCTCGATTTTTTGGGCTGCTCGGTTTTTTTGAAGGAGCAATTAGTGGCATTGCCATTAGCGACTCGCTGCTGCTAACTTACGCTTTGTTGGAAGTGCTGACGCTTTCAACTTATTTGCTAGTCGGGTTTTGGTACGCTCAACCGCTGGTAGTAACGGCGGCTAGAGATGCGTTTTTAACAAAGCGTGTAGGAGACGTACCGCTGCTGATGGGAGTAGTGACGCTTTCTACTTTAGCGGGAAGTTTGAATTTTTCCGATTTAGAAAAATGGGCGGAAACTGCCACTTTGTCTCCTTTGGTAGCGACTCTTTTAGGTTTGGCTTTAATCGCTGCACCTACAGCCAAGTGCGCTCAATTTCCGTTCCATTTGTGGCTGGACGAGGCGATGGAAGGGCCAAACCCGGCTTCGATTATGCGGAATACGGTTGTTGTAGGTGCTGGCGCTTATATTTTGATTAAACTTCAGCCTGTTTTAGCGCTGTCGCCGGTGACTGGTGTGGTGTTGGTCGTTTTGGGTGCGGTGACGGCTGTTGGCGCTTCCTTGGTGGCGATCGCCCAAATCGACATCAAAAGAGCCTTATCGCATTCTACCAGCGCTTCTATGGGTTTAGTGTTTATCGCGGTGGGACTCAATGAAGTAGACATTGCTTTGCTGTTGCTGTTCGCGCACTCGATCTCCAAAGCACTATTATTCATGAGCGTAGGGTCAATTATTCTCACAACCAACACTCAAGATTTAACAGAAATGGGAGGGTTGTGGTCAAAGATGCCTGCCACGACAATGGCTTATTTAGTAGGCGCTGCGGGGATGGTAGCACTATTACCGATGGGTAACTTTTGGGCGATGCGGCGCTGGCTCAACGGTTTTTGGACAGTGCCCTTGTGGTTGGTAGTTGTATTGCTTTTGGTTAACTGTTTAACAGCGCTAAATTTAACTCGCGTATTCGGTTTAGTGTTTGCGGGAAAACCGCAGCCGAAAACTCGCAGAGCTCCAGAAGTCGGTTGGACTATGGCATTACCGATGGTAACTTTGACCGTAATCGGGCTGTTAGTGCCTTGGATTTTGCAACGGTGGCAACTGTTAATTAGTTGGACTGGGCCTTGGGCGAAAACCTGGGATTTTGATACTTTAAATTTGCTGTTGAAGACTCTAAATGTTCCGCTTTTAATGCTATCTGGCTTGATTGGCGTTGGGATTGGGGTGGCGATTTATTGGTACGGGGTTTTACCTAGACCGGTACGGCTGCCGCTGCCGGCGGTGCAGGATTTGTTGGCTTACGACTTTTATATCGATCGAGTTTACGGCTTGACTGTGGTTTGGGCCGTGGCTTCTATTGCTAAACTCAGCGCTTGGACTGACAAGTACGTGGTAGATGGGGCGGTAAATTTGTTCGGTTTTGCCACAATTTTCAGCGGCGAAGGGTTGAAGTATAGCGGCACCGGTCAATCGCAGTTTTATGTGTTGACTATTGCGAGTGGGGTTGCTGTGTTGCTGGGGCTGATTATTTGGCTTTTTTGAACCGCACATGAAAGGCGGATTAACGGGGATGAATGCAGATGAATTGTTTTGAGTTTGTCTGCTTCTTTTCTAGTTTTATTTAATGTCAATCGGTCACAATTGTGCAACCGGAATTTTCCCACCGGGTAAAATTTCGGGTAGTGAAATTGTGTCGTAGTGCGATCGTCCTCGCTCGCGAGTATTATACACCTCGCTCTTCGGGGACGATCGCACTCCCAGAAAAAATATTTTTTGCATAAATGAGATGCTCCCATTTAATTGGAAAATCTTATCGATCGCTAATACTTAAGGTTATAGGACGATTACCGAGACATTGGCATCTATCTTAACAAGAAAATTGACCGATCGCTTTTTTATTCAGTTCCTTTGCGTTAATGTTAAATATAGTTATCAAAGCTGCGTAACAAGGGAAGTTTTAATTGATGCTCAGTGCTTTAATCTGGATACCAATGTTGACCGCTGCTCTAATTGGGTTCTGGCCCAGTGCGGTAAGTTCTAAAGTAGTTCGGAATGCCTCTCTCGTCATGGCGGGCGTGACTTTTATTCTCTCGGTGATTGTAGCTGCTCAATTTGATATCAGTACGAGTCAGTTGCAGTTTTCGGAATTTGTTCCTTGGCTCGATGCTTTGGGATTGAATTACAATCTAGGCGTTGATGGTTTGTCTCTGCCTTTGGTGATTTTAAATACTCTACTGACAGGGGTCGCTATTTACGCTACGGATGACTCTATCCGCAGACCTCGACTTTATTATTCTTTGATGCTGTTAATTAGTGGTGGAGTCACGGGGGCTTTTTTATCTCAAAATTTGCTGCTATTTTTCCTGTTTTTTGAGGTAGAATTGATTCCGCTTTACTTGTTAATTGCGATTTGGGGCGGCGAGCGCCGGGGTTATGCTGCTACTAAGTTTTTAATCTATACTGCATTTTCTGGCATGGTGTTGCTGGCTTCTTTCTTGGGGGTAGTTTGGCTCAGCGGTGCTTCTAGTTTCGATATGGTTGGTGCAGCGGGTGCATCGCATTTACAAGGTGGATTGCCTTTACCTTTGGTGAGGCAACTTGTGTTGCTGGCTGGGGTGTTGTTGGCTTTTGGAATTAAGATTCCTTTGGTACCTTTTCATACTTGGCTGCCGGATGCTCACGTAGAAGCTTCGACTCCTGTTTCTGTGCTGTTAGCGGGGGTTCTGTTGAAGTTGGGAACCTACGGGATGCTGCGCTTTGGTTTGGGTTTGTTCCCCGATGCGTGGGCGGTGGCTGCACCTTGGTTGGCGAGTTGGGCGGTGGTGAGTGTGCTTTACGGGGCTAGTTGCGCGATCGCCCAAAAAGATATGAAAAAAATTGTAGCTTATAGTTCGATCGCCCACATGGGCTACATTTTGTTGGCCAGCGCCGCAGCTACTCCAATTAGTATGCTGGGAACTGTGTTGCAAATGGTTAGCCACGGTTTAATCTCGGCGCTGCTATTTTTGAGTGTCGGGATTGTTTACAAAAAATCCGGCAGTCGCAACATCGATGTGCTCAAAGGTTTGTTCAATCCCGATCGCGGTTTGCCGATGATTGGCAGTTTAATGATCCTTGGCGTGATGGCGAGTGCCGGCATTCCGGGGTTGGCGGGATTTATTGCTGAATTTTTGATATTTCGGGGCAGTTTACCAGTGTTTCCCGTGCAAACTTTGCTCTGCATGATCGGCACTGGTTTAACTTCAGTCTACTATTTAATTATGGTCAACCGTGCCTTTTTCGGTCGCCTTTCCGATTTGGTGGTGAATTTGCCACAAGTGCGGTGGCGCGATCGTATTCCTTCGCTGGTTTTAGCAGTAATTATCGCCATCATGGGAGTGCAGCCTGGTGTTTTAGTGGCTTTGAGCGAGAAAACTGCGATCGGCTTAGTATCGGCTGTGCCCGCGCAAGTTCAACAAGTTGCTCACAACTTGGAGTGAAATCTTCCATAGGTTCGTAGTGAGGACTTCCGTCTTTATAAACTTCTGAGGACTCAAGTCCTCACTACAAACATTTGGGAGCATCTCCGGCATTGCAAAAAGCATTTATTTTACAGTGCGAGCGTCCCCGATCGCGTGCATTTACTGCCGCTATCGAGCGGGGACAGCACTCTTAATGCAAAACACAGATGCTCCCAAACATTCTTTTGAATTCTGATTTGGTTGATAGGAAAACAGTTATTCAATTAAGGTTCAAATCAAATGACAAGTACCGTATTAAAACCCTCTGCCCATCCTCTATCCGCCTACATTGACATCTTGGAGTCAGGCAAAGCTTTGCTTCCAGAATCAACGGACAATGTAGTAGAAGTAGTCGGCATTCTCAAAAGTTACGGTGTGGTTCTAGATGCCTACTCCCTCAATCTTAACTACATCGCTGAAGAACAATTTTTAGTGCTTTTCCCGTTTTTTAAATATTTCAACGGAGAAGTGAATCGACCGAAATTAATCCGCTATTTGTGGCACGACCGCATTAATTTTGAGTATGCTGAGTATGTGATGAGAACCATGCTTTGGCACGGCGGTGGGGGTTTGGACACTTATTTGGATTCCCCGGAATTTAGCAGTTTGGTCGAAAAGGCGATCGCAGCTAAGTTAAAAGGCAATTTTTTCATGCAGGGACTGCACAAAGTTTTCCCTAATTTTTTGCCGGAACAAGTGCGGATGCTGGCTTACTACACCGGGCTTGGTCAGTTTTGGCGGGTAATGAGCGATTTATTTATTGATATGTCCGATCGCTACGAAGCCGGGGAAATTAAGTCGATCGCTGACGTAGTTGATTTTACCTTAGCAGGTTTGGTGGGTGCCGCCAGTCTACCAATCACCTACAGCGTCAAGATTGGCGATCGAGACTACGATATCATTCCAGCCTCGGCGGGCTTGACATTTTTAGCAGATGTAGCAGTGCCTTATGTAGAGGCAATTTTCTTTCGTGGAACAGCATTTTTTGGAGTAGTTTCATACAACGCCCAAGCGCACCAAATCCCCGAAGAACAAAAAGATTTTGGCTACGGGGCTTTATTTGCTGACCCTTTGCCGATCGGAGGTGCAGGGATTCCGCCGACTCAATTGATGCAAGATATGCGGCATTTTCTGCCGGATTATTTGCAAGAAGTTTACCGCACTAGCTGTCGCGGCGAAGATGATGTGCGCGTGCAAATTTGCCAAAGTTTTCAGAAGTCGATGTTTTGCGTGACGACAGCGACTATTTTTGGTTTAGCACCTCATCCGATGAACACCTCAGATCCAGAGGAAAAAAAGGCTAATCGAGCTTATTTGGAAGCTTGGATGGATCGATTTCCAAATTCTCGCTTGGATTGGGCAAATCAGCCAACTATCAGGGCTTGTCAGTTGTTCCCGGAACGGTAGTCAGTTGTCAGTTGATAGTTGACAGTTGTCAGTTGTCAGTTGTCAGTTGTCAGTTGACAGTTGACAGTTGACAGTTGACAGTTGAGATTTGTCATTCCAATTCCCAATTCCCAATTCCCAATTCCCAATTCCCAATTCCCAATTCCCAATTCCCAATTCCCGAATTATCTAGATTCGGACTAAAAGACTCAGGCCATGAGAATCAGTTCCGCAAGTTCCCAACAAACCATAAGTTTCAGCTAAATCTTTGACTAAAGCAGTTTGTTTGGGACTCGGTTTCCAAGGATTGGGATTAGCATAAGCATAGTAAATTTCTACACCGTCAATGCCAAGACGGGCTGCTTCTGGGATTAGTTGATCTGCTGTGGATCGATACCGGCAAGGATGTGCTAGAACTGCTAAACCTCCTGCTTCCTGAATCGCTTCAATTACCCTGGCTGCGGCATAAGAGGCGTGGCCTTCAGTACCTTTACCTCGCAAGTAAGGTTTGAGGCTGGAATGTTCCGGATCGAAAGCGTAAGCGAGAATGTGTACGTCGTTGTTGAGCAATGCCGCATTAATTTCAGCGCCTGTCCAAAAACTAGGTGCTGCGGTAGTGCTGTCGGGATGGTTTAGTTTCCAATTATCCAGCCAAATTTGAGCTTGAACGTAGCCTTTGGCGCTGTGGTGGTCAGTGATAGCAAAGCCTTTCAAACCACCTGCGATCGCAAGTTCCATCAATTTCTCAGGCTGCAATCGCCCGTCTGAGTAAACTGTGTGCATATGGAAGTTATAGGAACCCGGACAGCTATCGGCATCAATTGTCTGCAAGACTTGTTTGAGTGCCCAGATATTCTGGGCTTCTGGTTTGAGGCTAGAACTGGTGGAGGGAGCGAGATTGACCGCCATAAGCATTATTATAAAAAAAACTAGCTTTGTTCACTATATCTAATTTTTTGTTTAAATGTTGGGGGCTGATACCCACAGGCACTGCAAAGCGTTAGTCGCATTTTAAGCCTGCGGCTGCGGCTGTGGGAAATTCGATCGGCACAAAGGTAAGACCAAATTGTTCTCTAGAACACAGAACAATATGCGCCACTCGTTTCGGAGGGTTTTTGCGATTTCCAGTCGTCGAGTCAAACTCAATTATACCCGTGGCTCCGTCAGCTTTGAAATCAGGAGAGGCTAAGGTTTTTTGCATTCCTTCGCGGCTGGGTTCTGGCTGCATTTCGAGGGCTTTTATCAGCGTCTTGGCTGCATCGTAGGTTAAAGCCGATCGAGTATTGACCGGGCCTCCCCACAATTTTTCAGCGTTGACTGGAAACTTTTTGTCAAAACTAATTGTCGGATGCCAAAACACGGATATGCCCAGTTTTTCAATGGATTTTAGCTGTTTTGCTACTTTTAGCGTTCTCGGCTCGTACAGCGTCCAGGGCCCGACAATCCAATTGCGATCGCCGTTAGCTTTAATCATTTCTAGCGCATTTTCTACAGCCTTAGTAACTTGACCATCGGGAATGACCAATATCGCCGTTTTTCCGGTTGTCTCAACTTCTTTGATTGCTGCTTTAGCGTTGAAATCATTTTTAGATAAGTCGTAATAATTACTGAGTCTAAAAGTCGAACCTCCTTGGGATTCAAATTGCTTTTTGAATTCTTCCCACAAAGAAGCGCTAAACGGACTGTTGGGATTATAAAAAACTGCGACTTTTTTCTGACCGACTGAGAGCAGTTGATTTACTAAACCTTCAGCTTCTATGCTGGTTGTCGGAGCCGTGCGAAAGAAAAATTTACGAGGTTTGCGCGTCAGTTCTTCTGTTGTGCTTCCCGAAGAAAGGGCGACCAGTTTATTTTGATTGTAAATATCTACTGTTGCCACGGTCATGTCGCTGGTGTAGTGTCCGATTACTGCTAGAATATCTGGCTGAGCGACTAGGTAATTTGCCCTTTGAACTGCGTAGGATTTGATATTGCCATCATCCGCAATGATGACTTTAAGACCTTTTCCTTTGATAGCTTTTGGTTCGAGAAATCCTTGACCTGGAAAATCTTTATTGCTGTCATTTGCAGCGAGGAGACCTAAATTTACTTCGGTTTGAGCTTGAGCAATGCCGCGCAGCAGTTCTTCTGCTAAATTGGCGTTGAGAATGCTGCCGTCATCCTTTCTGCGGATAGGAACAACAATTGCGATCGTGTAATAGTCTGCCTTGATTGTCTTTAGCAGAGCATTGTTGATGTAAATTAAAGTTTCTGGGTCTCTGCGGTCTTCTCGCCAGGACTGTTTGAGCAATTTTAAAGCTTCTGAATAATTAGAGTCTGCAAATTCATTAATTCCCCTTTGTTTTGGCCAAATGGCGAAGGTTTGTACTAGGAGTTTTTCACCGGAACTTACACCATCAGCGGAGGGTGTAGGCTGCGTTGGTGGCGGGGAAATTCTGGGGATTAGCGGGGAAATTCTGGGGATTAAAAGTACGATCGCCAATCCGACGCAAATTCCCGCAACGCCTAACAGCGGCCAGCGAAAGCGCACAGGTTTGGGTGACTTGGGCTGTTTGTCGATCGCCTCCAAGTCTTGCAAAACTTCAGAAACAGATTGGTAGCGCTCTTGAAAGTGGAAGCGCACCATCCGGGTTAATATATTTTTGAAACGGTCGCTCACTTGTACCGCAGGGCGATCGGACGTGGAGTAATCCCAGACTATTTCACAAGTCTGGGGGTCTTGCGGGAGATTTGTGGGAACCTTCCCGGTAAGAGCTTGAATCACGATGATTCCTAGGGCGTAAATATCGTTATATGGTTGCGGGACAGACCGGGGATTGTATTGTTCGGCAGGCATATAACCGCTTGTGCCGATCGCCTGGGATGTTATTTCACCTGTAGAGTCAGTGGTAAAAGTGCTGATTTCTTTGACAGCCCCAAAATCAATTAAAATAATTTGTTTATCTGTTTTTCGCCGAATTAAGTTAGAAGGTGTAACATCGCGGTGAATAATATTTTCTTTATGGACTAATTTTAAAATTTCCAGAATTGCTCGCAACAAGGCGATCGCTTTCTCCTCCGTCCACTGTTTGCCTGAAGTGAGTTCTTCCTTAAGCTGATGTCCTTGAATATATTCTTGAACTAAGTAAAAATGATCGTTTTTTTCAAAGTCAGCGGATAATTTGGGAATGCACGAGTGATTGTCGAGACTGTACAAAGCGCTAGCTTCCCTTTCAAATTGCCGCCTTGCCATTCTTAAAACGCGCGGATCGTTCGATGACGGAAAAGGAATTTCCTTGACAACGCACACATTTCCGGGTCTGCTTAGATCGTTAGCCGTGTAGGTTCTAGCAAACCCTCCCCGTCCTAATTGAGCAATAATTCTGTAGCGTTCAGCCAGTATATCTCCGGGATTGAGACACATAAATTTTATAGTTTCTCTTGGGGCGCGATCGTTGATGCTAATTATAATACAAAACCTGGGTTCACTACTTCATTTATGGGACTTTGTGGTTGAAACTCATATGTTTCAACCTTCTCAACAAGAGGCTCTCCGGCCCGTTCCACAAGAACATTGAATTTTTGTGGAACGGGCCAGAAAGCCCGTTCCTACTCTAAAAAAAAATTCCCATGGATTACCTGGGAATCATAAATATTAAGAAAAATTAGTGCTGTTTTAATATATTTAATTAGCTCAAAATCTATCATAATCTAGCATCCCCATTTGGAGATTTGAGAGCGGACGACGGGGCGGGCATTCCGGTTCCGGTACCACACCCGATCGCATTTTCCAAACTCAAGAAAACAGTTGCGTTCATGTTGGATCACCCATTAAGCTTGGCTGCTGTTGCGAGTCTGGCTTGCCAGATCCAACAGTTGTGCCCAGCGTTTTTGAACTTGTTTGGGAGTGCAGTTGAGCGCAGTGGCGATCGCCTTGTCGCATTCTTGATTCCGCTTCATTTCTAACAGTTGCTGCATTTCTGGCGACAGTTGAGCACGAAATGCTTCCCATTTGTCCGAAGTCATTCCCAGCTTTTGATCGACATCAGCACCCAGCCATTCGTGAACCAGTTTCCAGTTTTGAGTACGGGAAAATTTTTCGACGTGGTACTTAAACCGTTGTTGCAAGTAGTCGCGCTGGCGGGAAGATAAACCGAGAACGCGATCGATTTCCGAAGCCGAAAGGTCTTGCAATTTCAACATTAAGTAACTCACACATTCGGGCTGATTTTGGGCTTCCAGATAAGCGATCAATTCAGCGACAACTCGATCGCGCAACACAGCATCAGCCGGATCAACAGTTTCCGAAACCATTTGTTCGCGGACTTGTTGCAGCGCCGGAGAACGGCTGTACATTTCCGCATCTTCTCCCTTGCCGGATTCTACTGCCATTTCAATGTCGATCGCAGTTTCGGGAGGTTGGCCCTTGGCAAATCCTTGAGCGCGGAGCACAATCAGGCGTTGGCGATTGCGGCCGGGCAAACCGATTTGACGTTTGGCGTATTGTTCGGTGAAAGCCATGTACTCAGCCAATTCTAGCTGCGTGTGGGGAGTGTAGTTGAGATCCAGTTGGTGTTCGCGGCGGAAAGCGCGCAAAGCTTCGATGTAAAAGCCTTGCAAAAAGTCTTCAATCATGTTGTAGCGAGCTTGGAAATTCAAGTTCGAGCGAAAAGAAGCAACATGACGGTAAATCATCGCCGCGAGGTGAGAGTGTAGTTCGACGCGGCCTTGTTTGGAACCGAGGCGATAGAATTGTAGAGTTTTTTGCAACCGGTGCTCAGCCAAGGTGATTTGCCAAGCTTCAACTTCGCCGGAAACTTGGATGCGATCGCTTTTTTGGCAAATCCGTTCGACTTCCTTGGCAATCCGCATCGCCACTGCTTGAGCGCTGCGGCTGGATTTTTTCATTTCCGCTTGCAATTCTTTGAGGGCGAATTCAGCCAAAGCCAGAACATCAATGCTCGACACTGTATTGATTTCGGCGGTTTGTTCGGAGGTGGCCGGAATGAAGTTGAGGTTAGAAGCGGTGTTGCAGTTGACGGTGTTGGTGGCAGTTTTGACAGTCATGGCGTTTATCCGGTAGTAGCGTAAGCGGGCAGGGAGTGAGGCGACAGTTGCTCGCGGTTTCGCTTGCTGTGCTGATTCAACTCTCTATGTATTGAATATAGGGAAATACAGATAGGCACAGTGATGCCAGTGTTCCACTCTCTCATGCAACAGTTTTTGGCTACTGAATTTGATTCTAAGCGCTGGCTGTGGGAGATATATTTTATTACCCTTAAATCCTTACTGTACAAGCATTCTGAGCTGTAATTATGGTACGGCGATCGCGACAAAGATGGACGGTGTTCCGGGGCCGCTGAGTGGACAATTTACCAACTGGTCTTTTGAGGGGGTTTTCGGCGTTGGAGATTGCGGAATTGAGAGTCGGCAGAGTGTAGCGAACTGCACTATCTTCAGAACCTACGCCGCAGCAGTTGGGAAACCCGGTTAATCTGCAAATTTGTTTTTATGGCAGAAGGAAGAAGGAAGAAGCACAGTATTGTGTAGGGCGTGCACCGCCACCGATATCAACCTTTCAATCACCTCATGGGGAAACTGACGGAGTATTTCGCGTTTCCCCATGTCAATAATGTGCTGCGAGATGTGTACGGTATGGAACCGAAAGTGCTGTCGGCTGTTGGGGGAAGATGCGATCGCACTCGCCCCAATCAAAGCTACGGCCCGCGAGTGCGAACAACACTGCTGGCTGAATTTCGCACTTGAGCGCAAGTCAAGTTAACCTAAAGTTAACAGCCGTTTTGTGCAGATGTCGGCTCAATCACCCACTGCAAATCATGAAAGAAGACACCATCGAAATTGTTGATTTTCACGCCCATATTTACTTCGACACTGATAGCCGCGATGCTGCGGCCCGCGTGCGTGAAGGATTGAGTCGGTTTGAGGTACAGCTCGGGCGCTGGCATGACAAACCCATTGGCCCCCACCCCCAAGCGATGTATCAAGTTGCATTTTTACCGCAGCAGTTTGGCAAAGTCGTTCCCTGGTTAATGCTTCATCGCGAGGAACTAGATATTCTCGTTCATCCCGAAACAGGCGACGATGTTGAAGACCACACGACACATTCTTTGTGGCTGGGAAAGAAACTAGAGTTGAATGTCGAATTCCTGCGACCTAAAACCACCAGCGCGAGTTTGTAGTCATCGTTCTCTGATTGCTATATGTAGAGCAAACACTGCTCTCGCAAGCACCGCCAGGGGTGTCTGCAAACAATTCACCCGGATTCTCTCTCTAATAACAAAGTCACCGGGCCGTCATTATCTATAGAGACTTGCATCTGAGCTCCAAACAGCCCTGTTTCGACTTTTAAGCCGCTGTGGCGCAACTTTTCGACAAATTTTTCATAAAGTTTTTCGGCGGCTTCTGGGGCGGCAGAGCGATCGAACGAAGGCCGCCGACCCTTGCGACAGTCGCCGTACAGCGTAAACTGACTGACAACCAGCAACTCGCCGCCGATGTCTTGTACGGACTTGTCCCAGCGGCCGCCGTCGCTAGCCGAGTCTGGAAACAAACGCAATTCTAGACATTTGCGAGCCATCCAGTCGAGTTCTGATTCGGTATCGGTGTTTGCAATACCTACAAGCAAGTTGAGTCCGCAGCCGATTTTGCCGACAATTTTACCGTTAACTTGGACTTGAGATGATTTGACTCGCTGGATGATCACTCGCATGGGAAATCAGAAGAGGAATTATAAAAACAAAGCCCGGTTTCTCGGATAACTCTTGGTTTTGGCCGCGAAGTCTCGACGAAATAAACCGGGTTTCTAGCTAGCACAGGTTTGTTATGCTTAGTTTTTAAGCTTTAGTTTTTCCCGAAACCTTTGCCGCGATTGGGTGCAGGCATACAGAGACAGTTTTCGATTTGCGATCGCAAAGTCTCGGTATCCAAACCCTGACCGATCATCACAAGTTGATTTTTTGGCTCACCTTTCCACTCGTCATCGTCCATCGAAAATCGCTTGCCACTCAGGTGAAAAATATGCCGTTTGGGACTTTCTTCAAACCACATAATTCCTTTCGCGCGAAACACGTTTGTTGGTAGTTGATTGTCTAAGAAATATTGAAATTTTCTTAGAGAAAACGGCTTGTCACTCTGGAAAGAAATTGAGGTAAATCCGTCATTTTCTAAATGGCCGGAGTGGTCGTGATGTTCGTGTCCGTGAGCGCTATGATCGTGAGCGCTATGATCGTGATGTTCGTGTCCGTGAGCGCTATGATCGTGAGCGCTATGATCGTGATGTTCGTGACTGCTCGGAGTTTCCTCAGAGAAATATTTCCCTGATTCAAACAATCCTATACTGAGGATGAGCGGTAGGGGAACTTCCGATTTTACTGCTCGGAGAATTCGAGCACCTGCTTTGACATCGCGAATCTTAACTTCCAACAAATCTAAATCTGCTTCTTCAACCAAATCTGTTTTGTTGAGGACAATAATATCGCCGTAAGCTATTTGACTGTGAGCTGCTTCAGAGTTGAACAAATCTAAGCTATAGTTGGCTGCGTCTACGACTGTAACTATCGAATCAAGACGGGTCAGGTCGCGCAGTTCTGTGCCTAAAAAAGTTAGAGCAACAGGTAGGGGGTCTGCGAGTCCGGTTGTTTCTACTACTAGATAATCTAGATTTTCTTGACGTTCTAAAACTTTGTAAACTGCATTAACCAAATCTTCGTTAATCGTGCAGCAGATGCAGCCGTTGTTCAGCTCAACCATGTTGTCGTCGCTGGTGACAATTAGTTCGTTGTCGATGCCGATTTCGCCAAATTCATTGACCAAAACTGCTGTTTTCAAACCTTGCTGGTTGCTCAGGATGTGGTTGAGCAGGGTTGTTTTGCCGCTGCCGAGAAATCCTGTAATGATGGTAACGGGTAAGCCGTGTTTGGGAGCGTCCATCGCCGGTGCTGTCTCGGACTGAGTTGTAGATTGCATAGCTTGATTGTCAAATAATGTCGATCGCACTTTCCTTGTGCTTCTCATTGTATCTTATTTAAGCCCAGCCCCCATCAACCCGGTTTCTGGGATAAATTTTGGGTTTGGAAGCATGGCATCTACCCATGAACCACAAATGGGCCCCAGAGTACGAAGGTGATTGGCTTACAGCCTGTTTTCTGGGTAAATCCAGCAGTGACAATTTTGGGGCAGACAATCGCTTCGTGCGATCGACCAATTTCCCCTGCTGTATCATAGTTTTAAAATAATTTTAATTATCTAGCGGGGTAAAATATTTATTTTTCAACCAAGTAAATACACTCAATTAAAAGTAAAATACGGAACCCTAAAAAACGGGCCGTATATATTTTCTGCCTTCTGCCTTCTGCCTTCTGCCTTCTGCCTTCTACCTTCTACTTATCAATTAAAACAGGGCGGTGGCTAACAATAGCCACCGCCCTCAAGATAGTATTGCACTATCTAAATCTGTGCTTACGCAGGAAGCAAGACTGTATCGATGATGTGGATGACACCATTATCAGCAGCAACATCGGCTGTGGTAACGGTAGAATCATTGATTTTGACGCCATTGGAAGCATCAATTTTCACTTCTGAACCTTCAACTGTCTTGGCAGATTTCAGCTTGACTACATCAGCAGCCATAACTTTGCCGGAAACGACATGATAAGTCAAGATTTTTGTGAGCTTAGGAATGTCCTTAAGCAGTGCTTCTACAGTACCTGCGGGAAGCTTAGCAAAAGCTTCGTCTGTAGGTGCGAAAACTGTGAAGGGCCCAGCGCCTTTGAGAGTGTCTACTAAACCAGCGGCTGTAACGGCAGCAACTAGGGTTGTGAATGAACCAGCCGCAACGGCGGTATCAACAATATCAGCCAAGTGAGTCACCTAGGTTTTGTATTCTGTAAATCAATATAACGCTAAAAAGTTAATTTAGCTACATAATTTTTGATCTAGGTCAGTCAGATTTTCTGATATAAACTATCAGGTTTTTTATATATAAATAATTCACACAATATCTATCTAAAGATACATGAAACTATTCCGGTTTAATAGTATTTTATATAAAACAATGTGTTTCTAAATACATGGATCAGCCGATCGCACAATTCGCGATCGCCACTGCGGTGTTAAACGTAAATACAGGAAAGTAAATCTAGGGCGATCGACTTTTTGATTAACTTGACAACACATTCAACATCGATCTTTGACAAGAGCGCACAACAACTTTTTTCTGCCGGGTGAGGGAATTGGTTGTCCTCAAAACTGCGTTACACTTATATAGGTATCTTTACAAAACAACATACAAACATGACAGTTGCCTATCCCCGTAAGCTTCGCAACGGCATGGGAGCGCGCGAGATTTTAAGTCAAGTGGTGCGCGATCGCGAAATCCACCTGATCACCCTCAACCGCTACCGCTTCAGCGAACAGCGCAGTTGCAAAGACCTCACGGACTTGATCGAACAGCTAGACGGCGAACCGGCAGAACTCGTGCGGGATCTTTCCCGGCACATTTCTGACGAAGCGCGACACGCCATGTGGCTTACCGACCTCCTGGTAGACATCGGCCAGAAGGTGGGAAAGCCGCCGGGAGTCTCCTACATTGACGAATTTGAAAGGTTGTTCGACAGCGAGCAACAAGACCCCACCAAAGACCGCGAAGATTTTGTAATTTCTTCCCTAGCCGCAATTAACGTCACCGAGAAGCGGGGATGCGAGTATTTCTCTGCCCACATCCACGCCCTCAAAAAGGCTCCTCAAACCGACGAAAACGTCAAAATCCGCGAAACCATCGAAAAGATTTTTCCCGAAGAAGCTGGTCACGTCCGCTGGGGCAACCGCTGGCTGGGCGCAATTGCTGCCAAGAGCCCCGCACATCGCCAGAAGGTGGAACAGGCAAAACGGAAGTATGTGGCGATCGAACAAGCAGCATTTGCATCGGGAATGGATATCATGCTGGGGGCAGAACTGCGTCGCGTCACCCATCTAGTGGATATTGCTAACACCATGCCCCTGTGGGAACGTCCGCAATACCTGATGGAACGCTTGCCGGCAACCCTGCTCGCCCCCGACTTGCAAATGACGAGAGTCGATGTAGCTCAACGCGCCTGGAATCGAGACCCCCAGGCATTTGTGGAAAAATTTGTGCCGATGTTTCTCAACGGATTAAAACCCATTGAGAAGAAGCCCGCGGCCGCTAAGCCCAAGGCTTAGATATAGGCGAAGCAGAGCCTCTGGACATGGGTTCCGAGGCTCTGTCTGGGAACCAGTAATTATTTAAGTCAAGCCTAATTCTTTAATCCAAAATCCAAAATCCTATCAGTCCTATTTAGGTAAGTCCTAAATAGGAAGTAAACTGTATTGGTAAAGATTATTGGAATACTTTTCCGTTTAAATATTAATCATGACTAACAGCGAGCCGAACCCACAAACAGCTTCCGCAGAAAGCCTATCGAGTGAAAGCGCGATCGCCTCTGAGCAGGTCGAAAAAGCCACAGCAGTCAGCTATGCAGAAGAAATTGAAACTGTGATTGCCAGCATGGCTGTAGACCAAAAAGTGATGGTCGGTCAAAATGAAGCTGGCGGACATCTTTGGAAATTTAAGTACGGTAGTGTTGAAGTGTTCGTGCAACTCACGGGCGAAACCGAAAATGATACTTTGACTGTCTGGGCTTTTGTGCTCCAGTTGCCGGCCAAGAATGAAGCGGAATTAATGCGGAAACTTCTAGAAATGAATTGGCTGTCTACTTTGGAATCTCATTTTGCGATCGTTGACAACCAAGTTGCGGTAATATCCAATCGGGCGATCGCCGAAATCTCTGCTGGGGAAATTTCACGCGCCATTACTATTGTCGCCACCATCGCCGACGACAACGACGACTTGCTGCAAGCAGAATTTGGGCAGTAGTCATTAGTCAGTAGTTAACAGTCATTAGTTAACAGTCATTAGTTAACAGTTAACAGTCATTAGTTAACTGTTAACTAATATGCAGGCCCTGCGATCCAAGAAATAGCGATTCCCAGCCCCAAACCGACGAGCACTTGAAAAGGAGTGTGTCCCAGCAACTCTTTGAGGCGAGCCTCATTCAGGTTGTGGTCTTCTTCAAAAAACTCGTCGATAATTTGGTTGAGGATGCGAGCTTGTTTGCCGGCAGCTTGGCGCACTCCAGCAGCGTCGTACATGACAATAATTGCAAAGATCGCTGCGATCGCAAATTCTGGACTTTCCCATCCCATCGTTTGTCCGACTCCCGTAGCCAAAGAGCCCACAAAAGACGAGTGAGAGCTGGGCATTCCGCCCGTTGTTACCAAATACCGCAGATTAAACTTGCGATTTTTGATTAATTCGATCGGCAATTTAATGATTTGAGCCGACAGACAAGCGATCAAAGCAACTATCAGTACATGATTGTTTAAGATGCCGCTGCAAATTTCCTGCATATTCTTTAGTATTTCTAGTTACTGCGGCTGGTAATAAAATCCGCGATTCCCAATAAAGGTTGGGCTTTACTCCCAAACACTGCCAGTTGAGCCTTAGCATCAGCAACAAGCTGTTTGGCTTGGCGCCGAGACTCCTCAATTCCCCACAAACTAGGATAAGTCACTTTCCCTGCTTGAACATCTTTGCCAGCAGTTTTGCCCAATTCTTCTTGAGTAGCAGTAATATCCAGAATGTCATCAATTATCTGGAAAGCCAGCCCAATATTTTTAGCAAAACGAGACAACCGTTGCAAATCTGCTGCTGAGGCTCCACCCAAAATTCCCCCACAAACCACGCAGGCTTCTAACAGCGCGCCGGTTTTGTGAGCGTGAATGTAATTCAATGTTTCCAGAGAAACATCTGTTTTTCCTTCCGATTCCAGGTCAACCACCTGACCGCCTACGAGTCCAGCAGCGCCGGATGCGCGCGCCAAATGGGCGATCGTCTGCAACACCTGTTGGGGGAGTACGTTCTGAGTTTGAGTAGCGATAAATTCAAAAGCATAGGTCAACAAACCATCGCCAGCCAAAATGGCGATATCCTCGCCATAGACTTTGTGGTTCGTCAGTTTACCGCGCCGATAGTCGTCATTGTCCATTGCCGGCAAATCGTCGTGAATTAGCGACATTGTATGGATCATTTCCAAAGCGCAAGCTGTGGGAATTGCCATAGCAGCAGTGCCGCCAGCCAGTTCGCAGCTAGCCACACACAGGATTGGACGCAGGCGTTTTCCTCCCGCTAGCAGCGAGTAGCGCATTGCTTCGTAAATTTTCTCTGGGTAGATGACCGGTAGTGCACTGTCGAGAGCTACCTCGATCGCCTTTTTTTGCTCGACTAGGTAACTAGATAAGTCGAAAGCGGATTCCGGTTGGGACGAATCCATTTCTGTTGTTGCAAATACCATCCCTTGCTCTCTTGTACTGAATGTGATTGGGGATACTGTGAGCCGTTTGGGTCGGATCGCGCCGACTTTTACGGTAGTGGTTGCCCGAAATCCGAGCATCAATTAATTATTCTACGGGTGTTGTTGCACAGAAAATCTTTGAGTTTTAATAACTTTGTCAAATTAGCCGTCAATCTAAAATCAGCAGTCTCAAATCTCAAATCCGCCACTTTGTCTGGCGACTTCCAAAAACCGCTGCACCGCCTGGGTGGGAGAGTTGCGCCAAATTAGGGCGATCGCCACCATGCAGGTTGATTCTGGCAAAGATTTGTAAACAACCCCACTGCGCTGGAAGTTTTGCATGGATGCGGGGACGATCGCCACCCCCATCTCGGCTGCTACCAAACTGATAATTGTCTGCATTTGAATTGCTTCTTGACCTGCGATCGGGCTAAAGCCTGCTTGCAGACACAGACTGACGATCGCATCGTACAGTCCCGGAGCCTGGGAACGCGGAAATAAGATGAACGTTTCGGCAGAGAGTGATCGCAATTCCACAACAGCGCGTGAATCGGCTAAATAATGCGTTTCTGGCAGCGCCACGATCAGAGGCTCTCGAAAAACGATTTCTGAATTTATGCCATCTTCCTCGATCGGAGGGCGCACGAAGCCGATATCAATTCGTCCTTCCCGTAACCGCTGCAACTGTTCGTTTGTCGTCAGTTCGTGCAATTCGAGGCAGACTGCGGGATAGCGAGTGCGAAACGCCTGCAAGATGGCTGGAACTATATTGTGTGCTGCCGAGCTCACAAAGCCTACAGTCAGTTGGCCGAGTTCCCCGCGGCTTGTCTGTTTGCCGAGTTGAATTGCCCGATCGACTTGTAGCAGAATTTTTTGCGCTTCCTCAAAAAAAACCTGTCCCGCAGCGGTTAGCTGCACCGTCCGCTTGGTGCGGCGAAACAGTTGAAAGCCCAACTCTGCCTCCAAATGCTGAATTTGTTGGCTTAGCGGAGGTTGAGCCATGTGCAATTTTTCCGCTGCGCGAGTGAAATTCAGTTCCTCTGCAACGGCAATAAAGTAACGCAAATGTCGCAGTTCCATACATCTTCAAGCATTAATACTTTAAAAGTATAAGTTATGAATTAAAAAAATATTGGACATTAATGATGGCATTTAATACAGTGATTAATAAGCGAAGTTGAGAATTAAACAATGGCTAATTTGGATATCAGCGGAGATTTTGGAAAATATTAGATTTTGTCCTATTGAGGGGGATGCAATTGGTTTGCTTGCTGGTAAATAATTCAATAACCAATCGCGCACTTGTCTCAGCAACCCGGTTTATCGCTACACTCTTCAACCCGCGCACCATCCGGGTTTTGGTTGTATAGAAGCGGTTTCAAGCTCTGTAATTTACAAATTGAGGAATTTCAAATGTCACAAGATTCTTGGAATACAGCTCTTTATGAGCAAAATCATGCTTTTGTTTGGGAGTACGGTGAATCGCTTTTGGATTTGCTCGCTCCGAAGGCTGGAGAACGGATTCTAGATTTGGGCTGCGGTACAGGACAGTTAACTGAAAAAATTGCTCAAAGTGGTGCTTTTGTTCAAGGTATTGATTCCTCTTTGTCTATGATTTCCACGGCTCAAGCAAATTATCCTCACATTAACTTTGGGGCTGCGGATGCGCAGGATTTTCAAGTGGAAGATCCGTTAGATGCGGTGTTTTCTAATGCTGTTTTGCACTGGATTAAGCAGCCGGATGCTGTGATTCATTGTGTGGAAAAAGCGCTGCGGCCGGGTGGGCGTTTTGTTGCTGAGTTTGGCGGTAAGGGGAATGTGGGAGCGATCGCCCGTGCACTTTTGAGCGTTTTGTCAGAAATTGGCTGTTCGGAGCCTGAATCGCTTAATCCTTGGTATTTTCCGAGTATCGGCGAGTATGCTCTGCTGCTGGAAAACCAGGGTTTTGAGGTGAGTTATGCGGTTTTGTTCGATCGCCCAACTCCCCTAGAAGGTGGCAGCGCTGGTATGGTAAATTGGATTGAGATGTTTGCAGGCGGGTTTTTGTCGGGTTTGTCGCAGGAAGTGCGATCGCACGTAATTCGTACAGTTGAAGAACGTTTGCGGCCCGCCCTTTACCACGACGGTAATTGGAGTGCAGACTATCGCCGAATTCGGGTTGTTGCTGTTAAGCAGTAGTCGGCGTAGGCGGCAGAGTTAGCCTCTGTAGTAGCGAATTATTTCGTCCGTCATTTGTGGTTTTATTCAGCGAATTTGCTATTGAATAAACCGCAGCACCTAATTATGTAGGTGCGCACTGCGCACCTTACCGCTATTCGCGCGTCAAACCATTTTTTTCGTATAACTCGAAACTGTATTTTCCAACAACATAGCAACAGTCATTGGCCCGATTCCTCCCGGCACCGGCGTAATCAATCCGGCTACTGTTTTCACATCATCAAAATCTACATCTCCGGCCAAACGGCTAGTACCATCTGGATTGACAACACGGTTAATACCAACATCAATTACTACTGCTCCCGGTTTAACCATATTAGCTGTAATCATTTCGGTGCGGCCGACCGCGGCTACTAAAATATCGGCTTGGCTAGTAATTGATTCTAGGTTTTGCGTCCGCGAATGAGCTACAGTAACAGTACAATCGGCTTCTAATAACATCAACGCCATCGGTTTACCCACCAAAATACTGCGTCCCAAAACAACAGCATTTTTTCCTTTCAAATCAATCTGATATTCCTGTAATAACCGCATCACTCCGGCGGGAGTACAACTGCGCAAACCTTGCTCCGATCGCACCAAGCGGCCTAAATTTATAGGGTGAAGTCCGTCAGCGTCTTTGTCTGGGGCAATTTGGTACAGCAGCGAAATTGCATCTAAGTTTTCTGGTAGCGGTAGTTGCACTAAAATGCCATCTACTCGATCGTCCTCGTTGAGTGCATGAATTGCAAGTTCGAGTTCGGCTTGAGTCACATTTGCTGGGTAATGCTGGCCAAAGGAAGCTATACCAACCTTAGCGCAGGCACGCTCTTTGTTACGCACGTAAGCCGCGCTGGCTGGGTTGTCGCCCACCATCAGCACCGCAAGTCCCGGAGGACGCCCCATCTGGGGCTGTAGGGCGCGGACTTGATCGCTCAGCTCGCTTTGAATCTTGGTCGCTAAAGCTTTACCATCTAGTATTTGAGCAGTTTTGGCATCCATTGTAGACTCTGGGTTAGGGGCTGACGATTTTAGATTTTAGCTTAATCGCCGTCAAGGATTGTACTAGAGAAATTTCTGACTTGCGATCGACTCTTGGGATTCTGTTAGAGTAAGTCGTATCTCACAATCTCAAATCTCAAATCATTTGACAAATGACTACTGTAATTCAGCAAGTTTGGGTTCAAAGATACTCCATAGGCTCTTTATTGCTAATACTTACCAGCGGTTTGCTCAGTTGTGGCAATTTACCCATGTCTCAACTCAATCTTGGTTTTAATGTTGCTAGTATTGGCGACATTCAACAAAAGCGGCAAGTCGATGGTGAAGTTTATCTCCGGGGAAAGGTGGAAAATCGCGCTCCGTTTGTGGGGAATGCGGCTTATCAACTTCAAGACGGTACTGGTAAGATTTGGATTTTAACTAAGCAAGCTTTGCCGAAGCTTGGCGATGAAGTATTGCTGAAGGGAGAAGTCCGTTATAAAAGTATTAAGCTGAAGGATTTGGTTGGTAAAGATTTAGGTGAAGTTTATGTTGAGGAAATGGAACAACTCAAGCGTACTCCAGTGGCTGATCAAGGAAAATAGCTACACGCTATTGTTTTTCAATCATTAAGTACGTCGATTTCATGAAAATCAAAAGTTTGTAATTCTACTTGGGCGCTGTGGGTATGTTTATTTATGCTGAAATCCGTTACATCCGTTACATAATCCGTTGCCGAACTTCTTTATGACTCAAATTCACGTTGCGATCGCAATTTTATACCAAGACGGCAAGTTTCTCTGCCAGTTGCGGGACGATGTTCCGAATATTAGGTATCCCGGACATTGGGCTTTGTTTGGTGGACACTTGGAACCCGGAGAAACTGCGGAAGTTGCTTTGCTGCGGGAATTAGTAGAGGAAATTAGCTGGGCTCCTGCAACTGTTTCTTTTTTCTGTCACGATGTCGAAGGAGATGTTGTTCGCCATGTCTTTCACTCACAACTTAGTGCGGATGTCAAGGATTTAGTTTTGCACGAGGGTTGGGATATGCAGTTGTTGACAACGGAGGATATTCGGGCTGGCAAATGCTATTCTGAAAAATCTGGAGATGTGCGACCTTTCGGCAGTGCTCACCAGCGGATTTTATTGAGTTTTATTGATGCGATTTGAGGCTCTACTGATATTTGTAAGGTGCGCCGAAGAACACCCTACATTTCAGGTTTTAGCTTAAGAACGAGCTGCGATCATTCCGGTTTGGCGTGCGTAGGCAAATAGCCCTCCGGCATCAATTACTGGCCCGACATCTCCTAAAGGCTTGAGGGAGTAAGTAACATTTAGAGTGTGGTTGATGATTTGATCGCCCGCAAAGTCGATCGTCACTTCCTGGCCTGTGACAAATAAGTCGCAAAGTCGATCGACCGATTCGATCGGGTACAATTCGCCAGTAGCCGAGCAATTGCGAAAGAAAATGCGCGCGTAAGACAAAGCCACCACCGCTTTGACACCCGCAGCCCCCAGAGCGATCGGAGCGTGTTCCCGCGAAGAACCGCAGCCAAAATTTTCGCCGGCAATGATAATCGGATACCGGGTTTTCTGTTCGTCGGGCGCGATAAACTTGTCGTAGCGATCAGGTAAACCAATCATCGCATAACTGCCTAGTTTCTCGTACTCGTCCGGTTTCGAGGGAACCAGAGTCAGGTATTCGGCAGGGATAATTTGATCTGTATCGATGTTGTCATCTAAAACAAAAATTTGACCGCTAATTACTTTGCCCATAGTTTATTTCCTCTTGGCTTCTCAGATGCTGCCGTGATATTTTTATGTCGGATTGGTAATGCAAGATTTGCATTTGTCCATTTTAACCGGGGAATGTCGGCGATAATCTGTATAGGCGAAAATCAGATCCGAGCATTTAGATTAACAGTTATACAGATTGCTAAGCATCAAGATATTTTTATGGCGAATCCAGTAGATGACATTGCTCGACAAGCTCGCGAGGGATCGGTTTCCTCAATTATTCAAATTCTGAACGATGAACTGGCACAGGCAGGCGTCAGGGCTAGAGCCGTGTTTGCCGATGGGGTGCTGCAACTACTGTGCGAAGCTGCAACATCCCAACTGCTCGAACAGTCTAGTTTGGTCGATCGAGTTCGAGAAATTTTGGAAGGCCTCTCGCCCCGCAATATTCGCCGAGTCAACATCAACAGCCGGCTGGTGCGAGAACACCAACTGCTGTGGCTCGAAGAAATTAGCCACGATCCAGAAAATCAATTACTGTGGTCTCAAGAAATTAAACTCAAAAAGCCGAATTTGTTCAAGCGTTTGGCCGCCGCCCATCACGAACGCCAAGCTCAAGGCAAGCGGGCTTTGCCGAGAATCGCTGCACCTCGATCAATGCGGCAACCGCGACCATTTCAGCGCAGTATCGTCGGCGGCATCAGCTTGACCGTGTTGTTGCTCGCTGCGGCGGCCGCCATCTACAAAGGACTCAATTCTCAAGTGCCAAACAGCACAACAGCCACCAGCCAAGCAGTTGCCAGTGCCACTCCCTTGGCAACGACACCTGCTGGGAAAACTTTTAAAGAAAATGCTAATTCTGCTGTTGACCCTTTTGGACAAGCAGTACGAGTGGCCCAGCAAGCAGCCACCGACGGCAAAACGGCTCAATCTCGCGAAAATTGGTTAGTAGTAGCAACTAAGTGGCAGCAAGCTTCGGATTTGATGGCTGCCGTGTCCCCGAATCATCCCCGCTATGCAACGGCTGTCAACCGGACGGCACTTTACCGCCAAAATAGCGATAAAGCCCAACAGGAAGCACAAAATAAGTAGGCAGGGAAGTCGGATAAATTTAACCAGAGAACTCGCCCAGCGTTTCTAGAAGTTGCGATCGATGAGTTTTTGACAGAAAACTCGAAAAATCTCAGATCTGTGATGACTAGAATTTTTTTTAGTTTAAATTTTTGCGATCGTAGTCACTCGATCGACTGATTTATATCACAATAAAATTTTATCAGGATCACAAACTTAAATAAGAAACATCACAGAGTCAGGAGAGGGGTGTCACTAAGCGGTCTGAAGAAAAGCTTCATACTCATAATAGTCAAAATTAGTGGGAATAGAATTTATCCTCAACTGCTCAAGGATGCTAAAGCTCAACCCGTACAGATGCAAGGCTAGAAAACAGCAAAATAGAACTTGGTCGGATCTGAGTAAGTCTTTTACAGATTTAGTTACCCGCCGACGGGCTGCACGAACGCAGAAAGCAGGATCATAATAGTCGGTTGGAATGTTATGAACAGGTTTCTATATTTGTACCGTGATCCAGCTCAAATACTTTAAAATAAAGGCTTCGTTGCCATGATCGATTACCAGGGAAATCAAGACTTTACTTCGATCGACCGATCGCCGTCAGAGTCTTGCACTTTGCATCTACCACAAATCGCAGAACCAGTATCAGTCCAAAAATTTCTGGATCGTCTTATGCAGTACCAAGTCGATCCTGCCCTTCTGGGGCAGCAAATTTACCAAATTCTCGCGACCAACATCGATCGAGAAATCCTGCTGCTACAAATAGCCAATACTTTGGGGGTTGCTTGTGGGGCAGATTTCTGTTTGGTTGCTGCTGTAGCTGACCAGAAAGTAGTAATTCCGAATGCTTGCTGGCTTCAGAGGAGCGATCGACCAAACGCTGCGGACGCAACTCAAACACCCGAATACTCCCAAAGCACAAAATTAGCATCGTCTAGCATATCGCTCGAACATCCTGTCCTGGTAAACGTGCTAGCAGACGGCGAGATAGTGGCCATCTCCGACTATCTTGAGATTTCGGCAGCTTCATCGCCCAATTCCCCTGTGACACCGCTGCCTTGTCGGGCAATTTTGGCAGCGCCTGCGCGATTTGGAGGGGCTGTAAATGGGATGATCGTTCTTGGTAAGTCGCAACCTCATGAGTGGTCAGCAGCCGATCGCCAGCGCCTAGAAGCAGCATTAGAGGCGATCGGCATCGCGATTGCTGACATTCAAAAAACTCAAGAAATTGCCAGTTTAAACCAACAGTTACAACGACAAGCGAAATACAAAAATCTCCTCGGCAGAGTCGCTGCCGCGATCGACACGAATTCAGAAGTCGATCAAATTTTGCAGCGAGTAATTGAAAAAACCGCCGATACCCTGGAAGTAGATAGAGGTCAAATCCTGCTGTTGAAATATACAGACCCTCTATTTAAAACTCGCTCTCCCAATCAAACGCCACAAGCCAAGGTCGAATTAGTTTGCGAATCCAGTCAGAAAAAAGACCTAAATAAACCAGCAATAGAACCAAGCAATGCGGGCAAAAAAAGCTCGACATCAAAAACCAAAACCAAGGAAAAAACAGCTAATTCCAAATCCACAACACCAAGCTCACAATCAAATCATTTCCCTGCTTTTTGGATGTCGGAGTCTAGTTTGTGCCAGGAAGCATTCAACCGGGTTCCCCAATCCCTTGCGATTGCCGACGCCCGCGAACTGCTGGCGCAACAACCAGAACACATCAGACAAATTTTGAAACTACAGGATATCAGTGCCCTTTTGTTGGTTCCCCTAGTAGGGACAAGCGGACAAGGCACGGTATTGGGATTCTTGGTTTTGCAGCACTCATCGTCCCGGATCTGGCAAGTTGAAGAATTAGAGGTTGTAGAATTAATCGCCGCTCAATTGAGTACGGCGATCATCCAAACTCAAACTCTCAAGCAAGTACAAACTCTTGTCGAAAACCGAACTGCTCAGTTAAAGCACAGTCTTGACGTACAGGCAATATTGTACGAACAATCTCGCAAACAAGTAGAGCAACTGCAACGGTTAAATCAGCTCAAAGATGAATTTCTTGCCGCCGCGAGCGACCAGTTGCAACATCCTCTAACGAAGATCAAGATAGTTGTTGAACTCTTTCGGAAATGGGAATTATTATCGCCGGCGCAGATAACTCTGTATTTGGATATTCTGGATCAGGAATGTAATCAGGAAATCAATCTGATTAAGGATTTGCTGAAGCTAAAAGAATTAGATTCTCAGCAAACGCCTATGTCTCGCATCAGGATTGACCTCAAGCCTTTAATTCAGGATTTGGCTAAAGATTTTAACAAAAAATGGGCGGATCAAGGATTAAGTCTGGTGGTGAATTTACCGGAGCGCTCGTTGTGGTCCGAAACCAATTTCGATAGCTTGAATCGAATTCTGCTGGAATTGCTGACGAATGCTGGCAATTTCTCGGATGATGGGACTGCGGTAGTTTTGGATGTGTCTGAAGCAAGCAACCTTATTTTCTTGAGCGTCTCTAATTGCGGGCGCGGTATTTCTGATGATGATTTACCACACATCTTTGACAGGTTCCGCCGCGGCACTGGTGTGACTGACCAAAGTGGTATTCGGGGTACTGGTTTGGGTCTGGCTCTGGTAAAGAGCTTAGTACAGCACTTGAATGGTAATATTGATGTTTCTAGCAGTCCGTCAGAAAATTCTGAAACTGCTGATCAGTGGCGCACCTGTTTTACTCTGACTCTGCCCCAATTTGCAGCAGATGTCTCTAATCGGGAAGAATAGTTAAACAAAGGCGTTGGATTTTTGAGGTTTGCAGTTGCGCTTTCTTGGCCTCGTGGCGGAGACGAGGACACCTGCAAGCCAAATTCATTAGCCCTAGGCACATCAATATCAAAGAAACCGGGTTATTTGGGAATTCAAGGTTTTGATGCAGTATTGTCGTAAAAAACCCGGTTTCTGCTTCTATGGTAGTTCGCGTGTCATTTGCCGGTGTTGCTGTCGGTCTGAAGCACCGGTTCCCAATTCTGCCTTTTCCAGTTAAAATCTTTGCGGTGCACGAAAATCGATCGCGACGAATATTATGCTCACAAAAGCTGCACCGAAACTCCTGCGTTGGCAACGTTCTAAATATTCGCCGCTGGCACGACAAATAGACGTTTTTGCTGCGACGGCAAAGTTTATGTTTTTTTTGTGGTGGGATGGACTGCTGCAAAATAATTCTGCTCAAACTAGAAGAATTCGCGCCCATTGGTTGGTGAATACTTTGCTGGATTTAGGCCCGACTTTTATTAAAATCGGGCAGTCTCTCTCGACTCGCGCGGATTTGCTGCCGCTGGAGTACGTCAAGGAGTTGGAACAGTTGCAGGATCGGGTGCCTGAGTTTAGTTCCGAAGAGGCGATCGCCCTTGTAGAATCAGAGTTAGGCAAAGATATTTATGCTTTGTACCGCGATTTTGACCCATTGCCGATCGCTGCTGCGAGTCTGGGACAGGTACACAAAGCGAGGCTGCACACCGGGGAAGATGTGATTGTCAAGGTGCAGCGCCCGGGTTTAGAAAGTTTATTTAATTTGGATGTGAAGGCGGTGCGGCAAGTGATGCGTTTTTGCGATCGCCATTTGCCTTGGACGCGCAAGTACGACCTAGAATCTATTTATCACGAGTTTTTTAAGATTTTATATCAAGAAATCGACTATGTGCAAGAAGGGAAAAATTCCGATCGCTTTAGCCATAATTTTCAGGAATTCCCTCAAATTATTGTCCCGAAAGTTTACTGGCAATACACGACACAAAAAGTGCTGACTTTAGAATATGTTCCCGGTATTAAAGTAGATGATAGGATTAGCTTAGAGGCGATTGGAGTAGATATTACGAAGCTCAATCAACTCGGAATTTCCTGTTACTTGAAGCAGTTGTTAATTGATGGTTTTTTTCAAGCTGACCCGCATCCGGGAAATTTAGCGGTGACAGAAGATGGCAGCTTAATTTTTTATGATTTCGGGATGATGGCAGAGGTGAAGTCTTTGGCTAAAGACGAAATGGTCAAGACTTTTTTTGCTGTGCTGAGAAAGGATACCGATCAGGTACTCGATACTTTAATTACGATCGGCTTAGTTGAGCCGATGCCGGATATGATGCCGGTGCGGAGACTGATTGCTTTTCTGTTGGATAAGTTTATTGATAAGCCGATCGACTTTCAAGCTTTTAATGAAATCAAGAACGAACTGTACATCATGTTCGAGCAACAACCGTTTCGCTTGCCTGCACAAATGATGTTTATTGTCAAGTCGCTGACGACTCTGGACGGCATTGCGAGAACTCTCGATCCTAACTACAATTTCCTAGTATGCGCTCAGCCTTTTGTGAAGACCATTGCGGTAAGTAAAGGACGGAAAAATGCGATCGGAGAATTGGCTCTTCAAGCGCGAAATTTCATCACCTACAAGTTGCAGCAGCCCAGCAAATCGCAAGTTTTCCTGAAGCGTTTGGAGCAGCGGATTGAAGATGGCGAGCTGCAAATTCGCGTCCGTAACATGGAGAGCGATCGCGCCCTGAAACGGATTAATTTAGCCCTAAAAACTCTGATTTTTGCCTGTATGACTGGTTTTGGGATACTGACGGGTGCAGTGCTGCTGGTGGGCGGATATCAAACAGGGGCGATCGTAGCTTTTGCTGTTGCCGGATGTGGTGGCTTGTTTGTGCTGCGTTCTTTGTTAGATTTGTTGCTGAGGGAAAAACTCGATCGAATAGCCGAAAAATAAATATACTTGGGCAGGGGAAATTGGGAATCAAAAATTGGCGTTTTTCCCCTTCAGCATCATCTAAAATGTGATGACATATCGCCAACAACGTGAAAGATAACTCCAGCAAATTGAACAACGTTTCTGAGAGTTATACTAATTAGGAAAAGTGGCCCTAGATCGAGTGATAATTGGTTAAAACTTGGTCAAAGCACCGTCTGTTTTAAAAATGCTTAAACCTGCCACTGTCGTGACATAAGCCGAATTAACATCCGCGATTATCCGCAATCCCCTGATGGTTGCACCGGATACAAAGGTGGTGAAGGGCGATCGTCCGATCGCCCTTTCACTCCTAAAAGCGATCACACTTCTCTCCTCACTTCTTCGCCACCTTGTCGAATTGCTTGCAAAAAGGCTGTTGAAGAGCGATCGCCCTTTCGTCAATTCCCAGCAAACACAAAACTCGTGAAGCTAAGCTATCCCGTAGGGAATCGCCCTCATTGCGATCGCCCGATCGAACTATCAGTCATGATTGGGCAAGTCCTCAACGAATCCGATATATTGAGATACAACCCGAACGATTCTGGACTCACCCTATGATGCTAAAGACACTTTGGGCGATCGTTCGCCAAGGCAAAATTAAATTGTTGGAACCAATAGAAATTCCTGAAGGTGCAAGGATTCTCGTTACTTTCCTACCTGATGATGAGTCTGAATTCTGGCTTCAGACAAGCCGAGTATCGCTAGATGCAATTTGGGATAATACTGAGGATGATGTTTATGCCCAGCTACTCCAAAAATGACATTATTTAAATTTGACTGTGTTAAGATTCATATATGGATACTTTGTATCGCCTCCAAGACATTCAGTTTGAATGGAACAACAACAAAGCAGAAAGCAACCTAGAAAAACATGGTGTTACCTTTGAAGAAGCGACCGAAGTTTTCTTAGACCCCTTCTACAAGGAAGGTGATGCTAGTTCAGAGACTGAGAAACGTGATTTTATTATAGGGTACTCTATTACTCAACGCCTCTTGCTAGTGGTTTATGTAGAACGCAGCCTGCGAATCCGCATAATTTCTGCACGTCCAGTTACCCGTACAGAAAGAAAATTATATGAACAACACTGAAGAAGAACTTACATTAAAAGTCCGAGCGCGCCCAACAACAACTGTATCAATCGAAATCCCAACAGATACCTTAGAATCCCTAAACAAAATAGCACTGCATCGAGATATGCCTTTGTCAGCTTTGCTCAAGTTTTACATTGGGCAAGGTTTGCGGCAAGATTTAACAAAATTGTTTAGCGATCGCCTCCTAGAAGCAACAGCCCAAGTTTTGGCACGACATCTAGATTCAGAAGAAGAAGTTTCAACCATTATTCGAGAAATTCAATCTGAGACAGCACGATAGCCCTGTTTCCTCAACTTCCCCAAGTGCGATCGCCCTCACACACTCCTCGAAACCGGGTTTTTCGCGAATCTGGGGCTTGGTGCCAAGTATTTTCCTAAAAAAACCGGTTTCTCGCTAGCCCTGCGCCCAGAATCTAAAATCCAGAATCAAAAATCCAAAATCTCAAATCGATCGCCCTCCCAAACCCAAATCTTATCAATGTCTAAATTTAATTAAAATTTGTTAAGATTAACTCGACCTCAGCGCCGGCATCCCATCCGCCGCTAAACCTCCCCTTCCCCAGTCTCGATAACAATGCTGCGACTCGAACATATCAGTAAAATTTATCCCACAGGCGTCGTACTCAAAGATGTCACCTGGGAAGTCAAACCGGGCGATCGCATCGGCTTAGTAGGCGTCAACGGTGCCGGTAAATCCACCCAACTCAAAATCATCGCCGGCGAAATCGAACCCACCTCCGGCGAAGTCATTCGCCCCGCCAGCTTACACATCGCCTACCTCTCCCAAGAATTTGAAATCGACCCCACTCGCACAGTCAAAGAGGAATTTTGGCGCGCCTTCAGCGAAGCTAACGAAGTCCACCAATCTTTGATGGAGGTGCACCGAGATCTCGAAGCCGCCACCCCAGAAAATCTCGACGACATGATCCACAAAATGGATCGGCTACAACGGCAATTTGAAGGCTTAAACGGCTACGGTTTAGAAGCCCAAATCGAGAAAATTTTACCAGAAATCGGATTTGAGCAAGAAGATAGCGATCGATTAGTCAGCGCCTTCAGCGGCGGCTGGCAAATGCGGATGAGTTTGGGCAAAATTCTTCTCCAAAAACCCGACATCCTGCTGTTAGACGAACCTACCAACCACCTCGACTTAGAAACGATCGAATGGCTCGAAGTTTACCTCAAAGGGCTGACAACCCCGATGGTAATCGTATCCCATGACCGCGAATTTCTCGATCGACTCTGCACCCAAATCGTCGAAACCGAACGCGGCGTTTCCAGCACCTACCTCGGCAACTATTCCTCATACTTACTGCAAAAAGCAGAAGCCAGAGAAGCCCAACTCAACGCCTACGAAAACCAGCAAAAAGAACTCGACAAACAGCAAGCATTCGTTGAAAAATTCCGCGCCAGCGCCACACGCAGCACCCAAGCCAAAAGTCGCGAGAAACAGTTAGACAAAATCGAGCGCATCGAAGCCCCCACCGGCGGCTTAAAAACCTTGCATTTCCGGTTTCCCCCCGCACCCCGCAGTGGCCGCGAAGTAGCAATAATTGAAAACTTAGTGCATACCTACGGTGAGAAAATCCTGTTTTTGGGAGCAGACTTATTAATTGAAAGAGGCGATCGAATAGCCTTTCTCGGCCCCAACGGTGCAGGCAAATCAACTCTGCTGCGCCTGATTATGGGTTTAGAAACGCCCACCGAAGGTTCCGTTAAAATGGGAGGCCACAACGTCATTCCCGGTTACTTTGAACAGAATCAAGCCGAAGCCTTAGATTTGAATAAAAGCGTGATGCAAACCATTCACGACGAAGTACCCGACTGGAAAAATGAAGAAGTTCGGACTTTGTTGGGGCGGTTCTTGTTTAACGGCGAAACAGTATTCAAACACGTTGGCGCTTTAAGCGGCGGAGAAAAAGCCCGTCTAGCTTTAGCAAAAATGCTCCTGGAACCGGTGAACTTGCTAATTTTGGACGAACCGACAAATCACCTCGACATTCCCGCGAAAGAGATGATGGAAGAGGCGATTAAAAATTACGACGGCACAGTAATTATCGTTTCGCACGATCGCTATTTTATTTCCCAAGTGGCTAACAAAATAGTAGAAGTTCGCGACGGGGACTTTCGGACTTATCTCGGAGACTACCACTACTATCTGGATAAAATAACGGAAGAGAAAGAATTAGCAAAGTTCGCCAAACTTGAAGCTGAGAAGGCGGCTAAGAAATCCGAGAAGGAGGCGAAGAAGAAAGCGGCGGCTAAACAGAAGTAAATAACTTGACTGGTAGGGACACGGCAGTGCCGTGTCCCTACGAATATGTAGCTGTCGGGACACGCCAATGTCGTGTCCTTACTAATATGTAGCTGTCGGGTGCGGATACATCGAAATTCATTAAAGTCCGATCGACAATCTCACAGCGACGCACCTTAATTCAGAAAAACTATATTAGTTAAACTACCACTTGTAGGAGTGCATCGCTATCAGATATTCGATTTGGTTGAAGGATTATGGAGGGCGACGCACCCTACAGCATCTAAATAAATGCACGCTTTTTAGCGAACGCCTCGGCCGCCTGATTTTTGTTTAAAGAAAGGCTTTTCGGAACTAAGACACTGCTGCAAATTATCATCTAAATTTCTAGAAAAACCATAATCTGCCACATACTTCATCAACTGATTTATCGGGCCGAATAAGACAGTATCTGTATCTTGTTGCAACAGAAATGTACCGTCAAATCCGTTGATTTTGTAGAAGTTTTCGCGTTTAGTATCCGTCGTAACGGAAGCCACAGTAACTCCGTTAGAAGAAAAGCCTTTGAAGCAGATTCTATTTTGTTTTTCAGCAATTTGAATGTATCGAGAACCGCCGCCGTGATAGACACCCACCTGTAAGGGTAAAGCAGCTAAAGCATTCTCAGCCCTGATGATGCTCAAAAACAAAACTATAAATCCCAATTTGGTGCAACAGTTCCAAAACTTCATTTGTGATTCGCTCTAATCCAATTAATATTGAAATCTTAACCCAAAATTCTATTAATCATTTGATTAGCCTGCGACTCGTAACTCCCGCCGAACAAATTAAAGTGATTCAAAATATGATATAAATTGTAAAGTATTTTGCGTCTTTCATAGCCTGAATCCAGCAACCAAACCTCATTATAACCCCGATAAAACGCTGCGGAAAAACCCCCGAATAGTTCAGTCATGGCAATATCGACTTCTCTGTCGCCCCAATAAGCAGCCGGGTCAAAAATTACCGGTTCCCCCGCCGCAGTTACCGACGCATTTCCTCCCCACAAATCCCCGTGAACCAGCGAAGGTTGAGGCTTGTAACCATCCAACAACTTCGGAATAGCTGCTAGCAAGCTTTCCCCCCGACTGAAATTTCCGCCCCGACGATTAGCCAACTTTAACTGATAGCCAATCCGATGTTCGGCCCAAAATTTCGCCCAGTCAGCAGTCCATTGATTAATTTGAGGAGTTGAGCCGATCGTATTATTAACACTCCAACCAAAACGTCCCCTCCACAAGCTATCATTAGGCTCTTCCCTCCCCATTGCCAAAGGTGGATTCGGGGGGATGTATTTGTGCATTTGAGCCAGTTTCCGCCCCATTTCTGACCAAGCTATCTCGCCCCCGCCACTTCGCAAATCCAGCCATTCCAACACAATATAAGCAGAATTGCCTTCTGTTCCCCAGCAAATCGGTTCAGGAACGCGAATCGTCTGAGTTTCTCCCATTTGCTGCAAACCCAAAGTCTCAGCTTCAAACATCGCGACTTGGGAAGCTTGATTTATTTTCGCGAAATAAGTGCGCTTACTACTGCTGATAGCATAGCCTTGGTTGATGCAGCCGCCGCTGACTGAACGGCGGTTGTCGATGGAAAATGTTTCTCCGGTTGCTTCAGAGATGTGCGCGGCAATTTTGTCCCACATAGCATCAAATTGTCTTGAGGGCGATCGCCATTAGTTTATCTGACTGCGGACACTTTACTGTTGATATTTTTGGTTAATTTGTCGATCGAACTTTGCCTCCGGGCCACCATAACTCACGCCACCGTCAAGAAGACTCGGCGGTTGAAACCGCGTCTACACAAGCAAAACCCGGATGGTGCGCGGGTTAAAGATAGCGCGGTAAAATTATGTTATTCTCTTTAGTCCCTCTGAGCTCGGACATTGTTTGTATAGGCGCGGTTTCAACCGCCGTCTTATTTTTGACTAATTCATGATATGATAGGCTGCCAAAGGTTGCATTTGGTATAACCTATGAAAATCCTGCACGGCACTTGGATTCCTCAAACAGAAGAAAGTTTTGTTCAAGGTGGAACGTTTTGTCTTTGGGTTGAAACTACTGAAAAGAAAAAGCAGCGTGCTAAGGCTCATCCCCGACAATTGGAGGCGGCACAGTTAACAGAGTTTCTAACGAAAGAAGCCGGGATTCAACTGTCACCAGTCAGCAATACAAGTGCTATGGGGCTAGAATACGCGATCGCCCCTCGGTACTTTTTACTGCCCACTGCCGATAACCAGCCGTTACCATCTTTAGAGTTAGCGCGATATTTAGAGACAGAGTTACCCGAAACATTTGAGTTAGAGTATTGGGAAGTTGATTGTGTGTCCATCGCCACCCACACTTTGACTAAAGTATTGAACGATCTGCATTTTTTTGCCCTCTACGATTTGGCAGAAGTTCAGTTCGGCTCAGACTTGCTGTTTTGGTATCACTACACGCAATTTTTTAAACAAATTATTCTCAAGGATCATTATATTCCGGCGCTGCGCTATCGAGAAACTGCTCCGATTGCCCCCATCGAAACATCAGAAGCCGCTGCAAAAGCCACGCGCGGGCGCAAGAAAGCCGGTGAAACTGCAAAAACTGCAAAAACTACTAAAACAACTGCCAAGACTGCACCAAGCTTTGAGATTTATCCGGGATGGGAAATTGTTTCAGCGCAGTACGAAACTGATTTACAACGCTATGTTGAATGGATGCCTCTAGTTTGCGCGTCGGGTTTTAACAAGCTCAAACTAGCAGATATGACGCCAAAGTTCTACGATCGCGAAATGTTGCTGCGGCATTTTTCAGAATGTGCGATCGCCGAAATTGTAACTCAAACACCAATCCCAGCGTCGTTTGAAAATAAGATTGCGGATTCTTTACTCCAAATCTGTCTCAACCAAACACGAAAAATCGCGCGAGTAAGCCTTGAACAATATCGACAATGGCAAACCTGGCGCGATCGCATTACGCGCAATCAATCTGCTGACTCATTCTCCCTTTGCTTTCAATTGCAATCGCCCGAAAACCCCGAACAGCCTTGGATTTTAGAGTTTCAGGTGGCGGCAAAACAAGATCCATCTGTGCGGGTGCCGTTGCAGGATTATTGGCGATCGCGATCGACTGAACAAAAACAGTTACAGAAACAATTCGGCGACAACTTCGAGCAACATTTGCTGACAAATCTTGGTTACGCAGCGCGCATTTATCCCCAGCTTTGGAATGGACTAGAAACCGACAAACCTGTTAACATTTCCCTCAGCTTAGATGATGCCTTTACCTTCCTCAGCGAGTCCGCTTGGGTACTAGAAGATGCCGGATATAAGGTGATTGTGCCGGCTTGGTGGACTCCGAAGGGACGACAGCGGGCGAAGATTCGGCTGCAAGTCAAGGGCAGCAGTCAGAAAAGCGCTGCAATCAAGGGTAAGGGATTGTTTTCAGCGAACTCCTTGGTGGAATATCAGTATGAATTGGCGATCGGAGGCGATCGGGTTAGCGAACAAGAATGGGAGGCGTTAGTTAATAGTAAAACGCCGCTGGTACAGTTCCGAGGACAATGGATGGAACTGGATAAAGATAAAATGCAGGAGATGCTGGAATTTTGGAAAAAACATCGCGAAGAGAATCCCGATGTCAGCCTGATTGACTTTATGAAGTTGACGGCCCAAGGAGAAGCTAGTGAAGAGTTGGAGGTGGAGCGCGATCAAGCTTTGTCGGATATGTTGGAGAAGCTGCACGATAAGAGTCGGCTCGAATTAATTACAGATCCAGTAAGGTTTCAGGGTAAGTTAAGGGATTATCAAAAGCGCGGTGTTTCTTGGCTGAGTTATTTGGAAAGTCTGGGATTAAATGGCTGTCTTGCCGACGATATGGGTTTAGGTAAATCGGCGCAGGTAATTGCTCGATTATTGCAAGAACGGGAAGTTTTATCTACTACTAAAAAGACCGAAAGTGCGGTTTTACCCACGCTGCTAATTGCGCCCACTTCCGTAGTTGGCAATTGGCAAAAGGAAATGGAAAAATTTGCTCCAGAATTGCGATCGCTGATTCACCACGGGCCTGGGCGCTTGCAAGATGCCAAAGCATTTAAAGCCGCCGTCCAAGATTGCGATATGTTGATTACTTCGTTTACTTTGGCGCGCAAAGATGAGAAGCTGTTGAGCAGTGTTGAGTGGCATCGGTTGGTAATTGATGAAGCGCAGAATATTAAAAATCCGAAGGCGGCGCAAACAAAGGCGATTTTAAAGTTGCCGGCTACCCATCGGTTGGCGCTGACTGGAACACCTGTAGAAAATCGCTTGTTGGATTTATGGTCAATTTTTAATTTCCTCAATCCCGGATATTTGGGAAAAGAGGCGCAGTTTCGGAAGTTGTTTGAGTTACCGATTCAAAAACATGGAAGTCGCACGCAATCAGCAGCGCTGAAAAAATTAGTAGAACCTTTTATTCTGCGCCGCCTGAAAACGGATAAGTCAATTATTCAGGATCTCCCTGACAAAGTTGAGCAAAAACTATACTGTAATCTCACCCGCGAGCAAGCTTCCTTGTATGAAGCCATTGTGAAAGAGGTAGAGCAAGAAATTGACGCGGCGGAAGGGATGAAGCGCAAGGGGATGATTTTGGCGACGCTGCTGAAGCTGAAGCAAATTTGCAACCATCCGCGCCAGTTTTTGCAGGATGAAAGTGAGTTTACACCGGAGCGATCGCACAAATTGGAACGGCTGATCGAAATGATTGAGGAAGTGAAAGCTGAAGGCGAAAGTTTATTGGTATTTACGCAGTTTACAGAATTGGGAAGTGCGTTGGAAAAATACATCAAACAGACTTTACATTATAACACTTATTACATCCACGGGGGAACGAGTCGCGAAAAACGGGAACGGATGATTTCAGAGTTTCAAGATCCAGAATCAGAACCTTCGGTATTTATTTTGTCACTGAAGGCTGGCGGCGTTGGAATTACGCTAACAAAAGCTAATCATGTGTTCCATTTCGATCGTTGGTGGAATCCGGCGGTGGAAGATCAGGCGACGGATCGGGCGTTTCGGATCGGACAAGAAAAAAATGTGTTTGTGCATAAGTTTGTGGCAATTGGCACGTTAGAAGAAAAGATTGACCAAATGATTGAGGACAAAAAGAAATTGGCAGGTTCAATTATTGGTGCTGATGAGTCGTGGTTGACTGAGTTGGATAATGAGGCATTTAAAAAGTTAATTAGGCTCAATAAAAATGCAGTTTTAGATTAGGAGAAACCAAAGATGTCACAATTTACTCGGACTTGGTGGGGTAATGAATTTATCAGCGCGCTGGAAAAGTTTACCGATTCTGGACGACTGGGGCGGGGACGTGCCTATGCAAAAAATGGTAAGGTAAAAAGCTTTAAAATGAATGATGGCTTAGTGATAGCAGAGGTGAGAGGATCGGTTAATCCTTATTTTGGGGTTTATAAGGAGCCGCTGTACAAAACTCAAATTGAGTTTGAGCCGATTAGTCAGGCAAAGTGGAAAGTGGCGATCGCCCAAATGGCATCGAAAGCCAGTTTCATTTCCCGGCTGTTGCTCAACGAAATGCCCGACAATATTGAAAAGGCTTTTTCACCCTTCGGATTGCATCTTTTACCCAGCAGCCGTGAGGATTTTAAAACGACTTGCTCTTGTCCAGACTATAGTAATCCCTGCAAACATATTGCGGGAGTTTATTATTTGGTGGCGGCCGAATTGGACAAAGATCCGTTTTTACTGTTTGAATTACGGGGACTTTCTAAGGAAGTGCTGCACCGCGAATTGGCAAAAACGCCTTTGGGAATGGCGCTTTCTGCTGAGTTGACGGCAGATGCAGCGGCCCCTGTGGCGGTGAATTCCTATTACACGCGGGCGATCGCCAATGAAGCGCAAACAATTAGCCTGAGAGAGTTTTGGCACGGTGCGAAGCGGTTGCCGCAGACGATTGAGGTGGGGGTGCAAAGTGGCGTAAGTGCGATCGTGGTCAAGAAACAGGGAGATTTTCCGCCGTTTTGGCAAAAGGATGGTTCGTTTATTGAGGCGATGGAAGAGCTATATATGCGGGTGAAAAAGAATAAGTAGTAGGCGTGAGGCGTTATTTTACTGTTGCTCTCTGATTGCTGATTCACGGTATGAATGAACTTCTAAGCAAAGACGCAAAGGCGCAAATAGTCTGTCTTAGGCAAAGACTAATACCATTTTGACAAAAGATTGCTACACAATAAATTTTGTGTTTCTTTATGAACCTATTGCGATCAGGTGCGTCGCTGTTAAATTGTCGATATGTAGCTAGAGATTGTTGGTGGCGACACACCCTACGACTACTGTTCCAATTTTACTTTCTTGGTATTCATTATCGTTAGATAACCGAACATGAACTCATTAGATTGACTTGATTGAACCAAGGGAAACCGAAGCTACTGTTGCAGAGATTCTTTGAATTAGGATAAATTTCGCTTTGCTCTCTGGCTTTGAGTTCGGGATGCAGCTTGACTGAGTATCCCAAAATCCCCGTACTTGGAGAGCTGCGAGTGGTAGCAGCAACATCAGTCGAAACTGTCCGGATCACAATTACCATCTACGAATTATGATAGTATCAATTTCTATTATATAGTCACAAAATTCAGTTCATCCCATCCTCGTTTAGTGGTAATTTTTACCTATATGTTACTAAAAAACAAGGGTGAAATTTAATAACTGGTAAAAATCATGAAACCTTCCCTTCCTCAAGACGATCTGAACAAACAACAGCGCACCGATTACTTAACTCGCCAGCAACAAGCTTATCAGTTTGACTATAACAGTTTATCACCTTTGGCATTATTAAAAAGCGTGCCAGCGATCGAGAATTTTTCGAGCGACTATATTGGAGAACGAATACTAGCAACCGCTGAACTTCCTGTAAATATGTTGGCAGTCCAGGCGAGATCTTTTCTAGATCCTCTCGACGAACTCCAAGACTATAAAGACTTCTTTCCCGTGCTGCGGCTGCCTCAAGTTGCAAAGACTTACCAAACCGATCGCTCTTTTGCCGAACAGCGCTTGTCTGGGGCAAATCCGCTGGTGCTCCGCCTCTTAGATCCCAGCGATCCCCGCGCAGAAATCGTCACAAAACTGGCAACCGCGCAGCCATTATTGGAGCTCCCCACACTGTTACGGGAAAAAAGTATTTACATTGCCGATTACACAGGTACTGACCCAAACTATCGCACGCCTGCTCGAATTCAAGGAGGAACCTATGAAAAGGGCAGGAAATACTTGCCGAAACCCCGTGCTTTCTTCGCTTGGCGGTGGACGGGAGTGCGCGATCGCGGTGAAATGGCACCCATTGCCATTCAACTAGACCCCAAACCGGGCAGCCATATCTACACGCCATCCGATCCGCCCCTGGATTGGTTGTTTGCCAAAGTCTGCGTGCAGATAGCAGATGCCAATCACCACGAAATGAGCTCGCATTTAGGTCGAACCCATCTTGTCATGGAACCGATCGCGATCGTCACAGCCCGACAGTTAGCTGAAAATCATCCCCTCAGCTTACTGCTCAAACCCCACTTCCGCTTCATGTTGACCAACAACAATCTCGCACGCACTCAGTTGATCAGTTCTGGAGGCCCAGTTGATGAGTTGCTGGCAGGAACCTTGGCAGAAACGATCGAAATCAGCAGAGAAGCTTGCACTACCTGGAGTCTCGATCAATTTGCGTTCCCAACCGAACTTAAAAATCGGGAAATGGACAACACAACTCAACTACCTCACTACCCTTACCGAGATGATGGATTGCTGCTTTGGAACGCAATTAAAACCTTTGTATCCGGCTATCTCAACTACTTTTACCCGACGAAGGAGACAATTGCAGAGGATAGCGAACTGCAACGCTGGGCGCAAGAATTATCCTCAGATACAGGGGGTAAAGTCAAAGGAATGCCACAGCGCATTGACGATGTTCAACAATTGATTGAAATTGTCACAACAGTGATTTTTACCTGCGGGCCGCAGCATTCGGCTGTGAATTACACCCAGCATCAATACATGAGTTTTGCCGCCAATATGCCTTTGGCTGCCTACCGGGATATTCCGGCAATTCTCAAGCCAGATATTCCAGAAGTAATGACGGAACAGAAGCTTCTACAGTTGCTTCCGCCCTACAAACGAGCGGCAGACCAACTGCAAATTCTGTTTACTTTGTCAGCTTATAAATATGACCGTTTGGGTTATTACGATAGATCTTTCCGAGAACTCTACCGTGCCACCTTCGACGAAGTTTTTGAGGGAACTCCCATTCAACAGTTAATCAGACAGTTCCAGCAAGATTTGAATATCGCAGAACAGAAGATTGATGCCAACAATAAAAAGCGATTAGTGCCATATATTGCTCTCAAACCTTCTTTAGTGATCAATAGCATCAGTATGTAATACCAAATCCGGGTTAAAAACCGCTGATCCTACTCGGCGGTTAAAACCGCCTCTATACAAACGAAGAGTCGGCGGTTGAAACCGCTTCTTGTCAAACGAAGTCCGCCTTCACGGACTGAAGAATCAAGTACCAGCCGTGGGTGCGCGGGCGCACCTTACTTTTAAAACATGACTAAATCAGCCTTTGTATTCTTCCAGAATACTGCAATTCACGGACATTTCTCCTAATGAATCAGTGAAGGTTACTTCATCTTTGTAATGCCGGGGTGTTTCCCTAAGCAACCGCCAAGCTTCTCCAGCATCAATTAAATTCATCCGATCGGGATAGTGAATTTGTAACAATTCTTGCACCATCGGGTAATAGTTTGAGTTGATGCTGGGGAAAATGTGATGTTCTGTGTGGTAGGAAAAATTCAAGTGCAGCAGGTCAAATATTTTAGGAACTCGCAGCGAAGCACTATTGATCAGCGGGTCATTAATGCTGGTCATCCGGCAACCCATGTGGTTGGTGTAGATGTAAAACATTGCTCCTGCATGACCAAGTGCGATCGGCAAAATGTACGCCAGAGTAACTTTAATCGGGTTAAAGTCTAGGTAAAACAAGATGCTGAGATGAATTCCTAGGATTCCCAGACATTCTAGGGCGATTGTCGATCGATCTTTCGGACTAACTGTAAACGCAGCCGGTACGTAATCCACAGATTTATCGTTGAATAACAACACCGAGGACACGTTGCGGAAGTTATGCACTGTCCACGATCCGGCCATTCCGACAATCAACCACAGCGGATTGACTTCTACCGACGGTACAAATAAATTTTGAATCCATTTTCCCCAAGTATCCGGTTGCTGGTACAGGTAATTGCGATCGGGGTCTGCTAAGGAATTTGTGGTATTGTGGTGTACGAGGTTGTGCAGGGATTTCCACTGAGTGGGTGGCATCAATAGCATACTTAGACCTAAAAAGGCGATCGGATAAGTCAGCCAAGACTTTTTCTGAACGCTACCGTGCATCAAGTCGTGGGAGCTAAATAGCAAAACTATGATACTATTGCCCATAATCGCGGCTAAAGGTAAGTAAAGCCATAAAAGATAGACAGGCCAGCGATCGAGATAGTCGGCAATCCCCCATCCCAACAATAAAATTCCCAGATTGATTAAGAGTATTGTTAACTTGCTAGGATCGGGTTCAAAAGCCTCTGGTGGCAGCAGCGGACGCAATTTTTTAATGTATGTCGATTGATTAATTAGCGTTTCGCGATCGACTGTCTCGTCTGAAGAAATGAGCATTTTTTCTGAATTCATTGTTTGCTAATTACACCCTAATTTCAGTCAGATTGTTTTTCCTTTTTTAATTATATCGACTTTGTGATAATTTAGGATTGGCAAATCATGATTTTGTGAAATTTATAACTGTTACCCAGACGTTTGACACATATAGCAGTTGACAGTTGACAGTTGCATAATGGGAATCAAATTATTGATGTTTGACGGGTATCGGCTCTATTCATTCCGGTTATTTATGTCCTCACCGATGTGGCAGTTGCTATATCATAAAAACGTAATTATTGGAAGTTTTTAATTCTCAGCCATCCGTATAGAAAATCAAATCAAGCCACAAAAATATATCCTATTGCTCTAGATTTGGAATCTCATGTCATCTCCGATCGATCGCCTACAATAAAATTTTTTCGTAGTACGGCTATTAGTCTTTGTTTACTAAAAGCCGACTGATAGGACTGAACTCCTCACTACAAAGTTTGTTTAAAAAAGATGCTCTCTCTTAAATTCCATTCAACAGCTAAGCCGGAGAACATAACTCCTTAAAATTGTCCGTTACCTTGAACAATTTCTTTAATTGTCGTCAGCGTATCTAGCCCGATCAATCCTCGACGATAGCCTTTTTGGTTGGACATTCCCAAAAATATCGCATCTCCCTGATTTTGATAGCGCCAAAACCGAGGCGAGGCATTAATAAAAGTAGAGGCGCTGTTCACATCCAGAGCAAATTGGCGGCTTTCTAGGTAAGATTCAGTGGCGATGCAGTCAGCGTGGCCACTGCTGTAGCGGTTGATCCAGCCGATCGCACTTTCTAGACTATCAACAACTTTAAACGCGATGGTTTTGTTTAAATAAGGTTGAGTCCACTCGTAGGGTTCCGCCAGCTTCAACTCTGGGAAATCTGCGACGAGATCCGCGTCGGCGCTAATTTTAAAGCCTTTTTCTTTTAAACTATTCCACAGCCTGACTAAGGAAGAAGGCTTTTGGTTGCGATCGATCAACACTTTCTCGATCGCATTTACCTGATCGGGGACACTTTGATGGCTGTCCAAAATCATCCACCTTGCCATCTCCAAACTACCAGTCGGCGACCAATAGAGGTAACAATTGCCCATTGCCGATCGCAACACTGGCGCTGTGCACAGCCTTACCACCTGCTGCACCAAACTCGGTCTACCGTAGGGAATAATTAAATTGAGATATTGGTCTTGAGTGACCAAATCTCGGATCGAAGCGCCCCGATCCGGCGGGAGTACCTGCAAACATCCTGACGGCAAACCGACCTCATCGATCGCCGAAATCAAAGCTTCTCCAATTACAGCATTAGTTTGCCAGCTTTCGCTGCCACCTTTGAGAATCAAGCTGTTAGCGCTTTTGAGACACAAGCCAGCCGCGATCGCCCCCAACTCTGGAAACGCCTCGTAAATTAGCGCGATCGCCCCCAACGGCAGCGATTGACAGTATACCTGACAGCGATCGACCTGATAAGAAGCATTGATCACCCTGCCGATCGGATCTGGCATTTCCCCCAACCGTTCCAGAATTTGGACAGTTGTCTTAATCCGTTCGGGTGTCAGCTTCAGCCACTCCACAATCAACTCAGGAATCGCCATATCGCGACTCGCTTCTAGATCCAGAGTATTTGCTTCTAAAATGTCATTTTGGCGGCGTTTGAGTGCGATCGCCATCGCCTGCAAACCAGCAGCGCGATCCGTACTTTTTGTCGCCGCCAACTCCATAGAAGCTTGATAAGCGTGGCGGGCGACATTTGCCCCCTCTGATGAATGGCTAAAATCTTCTATGATCATTTAATTAACGCCTGTAAGCTAGCCATACCATCAGCGCCGGCAGCATTGCTAGCAGCACAGCGACCATTGCCCACAGAATAACATTTGGGCCCGGCGAGTGCAGCGCCAGGGGCAACCAAATCAATAGTGGCACCAAAATCATCCCCAGGGCCAGGGGCAAGTAGTGGGCCTTCAAACCCGGATTTGCTCTGTTCCACTGCTGACCCGTCCATCGCCAAGCCTGTTTGTAAGGATAGTTTGTTGATAGTTGCTCGATCACGTGTCCGCTTTCGTCCAACACAAATATTTGCTGACAACGGTTGCAGCCAAAGGCTTCTGTCAGCGTTATGGGTACGAGACGACCCCTGCGCCGGCAAGGGCAGGGGTACTCATCGTTTAAATCAATTTTGGGAGCTTTTTGGGATGGCACGGGCGATCGGATAAAAAAAGCGTTTTTGCAAAAATAATCGTTAAGATATCCACATTAATCAAACTTGTCAGTTCTGCCCGATCGAGGGTTTTAACTGCCTGTTGCGAGCGATCGCCCGATCGGCAATTTCTACTTGCAAGTTCTGGACTCAATTTTACCATCAACTTAGGTATTTTCAACCATTATCAAAGCAAAACCGAAAAGTTTCTTGCGATACTTTCCGGTTTTGTTTATTTTCTTGATTTTTTAAAGCGGGTGACGCGATTCGAACGCGCGACATTCACCTTGGCAAGGTGACGCTCTACCACTGAGCCACACCCGCATTTCCTGCGGTCTTAACTATAATCTCTCACTTCTGGGGATTTGTCAAGTCTTTTTTGTAAGTTTTTTTTCAGAAATTCTGTAAAAGCGCTCCAATGCCTCTGCCCGCCTAAAATTCGAGCAGCCCGATTGTTAAAAAAATCAGTAATTGCATTGCTTGTGACCGTGATCCGCCGAAAGCAAAGCTACAATCAAGCTGCAATTGTGGGAGAACACGGCTCATGTCAGACTTAAATCGCGGAATCATGAAGTTCAAGGGAGCTGACAGCCCGATCGCGATCACCATTTCGGCGATCGTCATTGGCAGCGGCATCGGCTTCCTCATCTGGTGGGCACTGCAATCAGCCTACACCTTCAGCTAACAGACTACTAAAACCTAAAAATTAGAAAGCATTCCTCAGAAGGCAGAATTTAAGAAAAATTCTGCCTTCTGTATTTTTTTGCCCTGAGACAGCACTTGCCAAAGCGTTTTGTGGTGTTTATCCTGATTTTTATAACTGTTTTGTAACTCAGCTAATATGCGATCTATCGTCTTAACCGTAGCTCTTCTGTGTTTAGCCACCCCTGCTGTTGCCACCACCTGCGAAGAAAGCTTCCAAAAAAAAGGGGACTTTTTCAATGGCGCTGCATTTTCTGCGCGTGTTCAGGTTGAGGGACTATCAGTAGAGAGAGCATTTTCTCAATTAAGACCAATTTTAGCCCGCGAAGGTATCAAGACTGTCAGCACCGATGTGAGCATGGGTGTAATGAAAGCGGAAAATCCCGCAACAGCATTTCAGCGTGCTTTGCCGATCGATATATTTGCCTCACAGGATGACAATCTGTTAACTGTCGAGATGATTTTTACCCTTCCCAGTGGCGTGGGTGCAAGCAGGGACACCGTGAAAAAATACTTGTGCGATGCGCTAAATCAATTGTTGCCCAAAAGTCAGTAAACCTACCCAAATATTATGGTCGATCGACCGCACATCATCTGAAATATGATCGCGGGCAATAAATCTGCTTCATTCGATCGCACTCAAAAGCGAGCTAGACTTCTCTACTGCGAGCCCCAGAGATATCCCCGATCCACCTTTTTTGTAGTACACTTGTAATCAAAACGCCAGGAGCGCGCAGTTATAAAACTCAAGTGTTTGCAAGGGTTGTATCTCAAAAAGAATTATGGCAAGCTTTCGGGACATCCTCAAATACTACAGCCGCTACTCGAAAATGTCGCTGTTGAGCATCGGTGCATCCAGCTTGTTTGCGATCGCCGATTTAGCTGTACCCTACGCGATCGGTCAATTATTAAACGTATTGTCGGGTCAACCTACAGATACAGTAACCCAAAAATCGATCGCAGCGATCGGCTCACTTACCCAGCAGCCAGCAAGTACAATATTATCGCTATCCGTCTTGCTGGGCTTGATTTTTTTGGTAACAGTCGCCAAAGCACCCATACAGCCTTGGGTGGGAAATTGGTTCCACTGGGTAGTACCATTGACAGCGCGGCGGGATCAGATGAGAGGAGCGATCGGCAAAATCCTTACCTTACCCCTAGAATTCTACGACGAAAACAACGCCGGACGGATTGCCAGCCGCATCGCCAAAGGCATCGCCAACCACACTTGGACTTACCCAGAAATTGCCGGTGAATTCATCCCCGAAGTCGTGCGCTTAATCGGCATCTTTGCAGTTATCTGGTTAATTGAATGGCGCATCGGCTTATTAATTTTGGTTTCCTTCGTATTTATCCTCAGTTTCACCCTCCAAAGTCTCCGACAAGTCACTCAGCGTGAAGAAATTTTGGATGAATACATCGAAAATACCGAAAGTCGCAACTCAGAAATTATCACCAACATCAAAACAGTCAAAGCATTTGCGACAGAAACAGAGGAACTAAAAAGGCAAACAACCAGACTCGATCGCGAATTGAAAGTTGTAACTAACCGCATTCACAAAGGATACGTCATCCTGGGGACATACCAACAGACAATCGTGCAGTTCTGCCTGTTTTCAGTTCTAGGTTTTAGTTTAGCAGCAACAGTCGCAGGCCAGATATCTCTGGGATATTTTGTTACGGTTTACACCTTAGCAAGCATGGCGTATTCCCAACTGCGTCCGATTAGCATTATCGCCGAATTATTGGCCCGCCGGTATTCTTCAATGATCCGGTTTCACGAGTTTATGCAATTGCCAGACGGTGTAGATGCAGCCAATTTAGCAACAGAAAATGCTGTATCCGCTTCGCCCAGATTTAGTGGGAAAATTGAGTTTTGCGGACTGACATTTGGGTACGATCGCCAAAAACCTGTTTTGCAGGATGTAAATTTGTTGATTCATCCCTGTCAAACAGTAGCATTAGTCGGGCGATCGGGTTCCGGGAAATCAACATTAGTTAAATTGCTGTTTCGGTATTTCGAGCTCAACTCCGGCCGCATTCTGATCGACGGAGAGGACATTTCCAGCTTAGACGTGACTGGCTACCGCAAACGTTTAGCCATTGTGCACCAAGAAGTAGACGTTTTTAACGGTACTCTGCTGGAAAATTTGAAATACGGCAATCCAAAAGCAACTTTCGCGCAAGTTGAAGAAGCTTGTCGCATCGCCAGAGTAGACGAGTTTGTCAGCTTGTTGCCCCAAGGTTACTATACCGTTGTCGGGGAGCGGGGAATGCGGTTATCCGGCGGTCAGCGGCAGCGGTTGGGAATTGCCAGGGCGCTGTTGGTGGAGCCGGACGTGTTAATCTTTGACGAAGCTACTTCTAGTTTGGATTATGAGTCAGAGCGATCGATCCAGCTAGCCATGCAGAATATTTTGGGTACACGTACCACCATAATTATCGCCCACCGACTGAGTACAATTCGCGAAGCCGATGCGATCGTCGTACTAGACGGCGGTAAAATCGTCGAAATTGGCAGCCACGACGAACTCTTGAACCAAAAAGGCATTTACCGCCGCCTGCACTCCCTGCAAGAAACCGGCGAATTATTGAATTAGGAATTTCCGTTTAGCCTAGACTTGGTGCACTTCGTACCTATTCGCTTTTAATTCTGGAAATTATCTGCGTTTATCTCCGTTTATCTGCCTGACATCTGCGGTTGATCTATTAATCAAATATTGATCCAAGAAGTCTAAAGTATTCGTGGATGCACAGATGGCAACAAACCTGGTTTTTACCAAAATAGTCATTAAAACCCTCAGATTCGGTTAAAAACCCCGTTTCTTCAGTCGCAGTGCGTTAGCCCTGGAAAGTTTAATTTTCCTGTTTGCTAGACTTCGGCTTATGTGTTCAGCCTTGAATGATTAGAGTTTTAAATGTAATGTTGCAAAATCAAGATGAAGGTGCTAAGGTGTTTAACTGTGGGTACAAATGGGTCGGTGCCCGAGCGGTTAATGGGGGCGGACTGTAAATCCGCTGGCTACGCCTACGCTGGTTCAAATCCAGCCCGGCCCACCACAATTCACATAAAATTTAAAAGTTGAAAATTAAAAGTTAAACATTTTAGTTTAAGATTTTTAATATTTTATGCCCGTGTAACTCAGGGGTAGAGTACCTCCTTGGTAAGGAGGAAGTCGCGAGTTCAAATCTCGCCACGGGCTTAGCTTTCCAACCCTTATGGCTACGCCATTTAGGAATCTCACTTAATTAACCAGTTAACGGTTTGGGCTCATTTTGCGCTGATGTAGTCTTTAAGTATGCAAAAAAAAGGCATAACCACCCCTAATGTTAAGGTTTATGTTCCTTGCTCGTAGGTTGTTCCTAGGTTTTTTTAGTGTGGCGATGCGATCGAGCCAAAGCCGGCCCCAGGCAATCGCGACTCGGATCGGGGTTTTCTAAAGGCGCATCGGCAGGAAGATTTGCCGCCGTTTGCTGGGCGGGGCGATCGACCTTTAGGATCGCACAAATGACCAAAAATAAGCGTTTAAAAGTCATTATGCACGGAAAAAAGTATTCATTTCGGAGAATTGACAATTTTTTCGCCTGGTGAAAGTGCGTATTTGAAAGCTTTAGTCGCACCCGATACCGCAAATCCCAGGCCGAGCCAAGTTACGATAAGAATTATTGGTTTTCTTGGCTGTTTGAAAATCAAGCAATTTTTGCTTGTTGGGCACATCAGCACTTGTCTGTTAACAGCTATGTTCTTGAGGAAGCGGTAAGCCCCGCCCCGCTTCCTTAACCTGTGGCCAAGACAAAAATGCTTGATGCCAAAGGTTTCTGCGGGGATGAGGTATTCAACGGGAGTTGTTAAATATGAATTTATCTTTTAAGGAAATAACCCTTTATGTGACTTTGCTATCTATTGGCGGAGGCATCGGATGGTTGGGGAATCGCTATCTACAAGGATCAAACAATCTGGAAACCGGATTGGTTTTGCCCGTTGTGCGCCAGCAAATCCCGCCCTATGCGTCTCCTCCAGTTCAGGAAAATCGCCCAGTCGATCGCACCAATCCCAATTTTATTGCGGAAGCAGCCGAAAAAGTCGGCCCCGCTGTCGTGCGGATTGACGCATCAACCAAGGTACCGAATCAAGTGCCCGAAGCTTTCAAAAATCCTTTGTTTCGCAGGTTTTTTGGGGACAATTTGCCACAGCCGGAAGAACGAGTCAAGCGCGGTACGGGTTCGGGGTTTATTCTCACTGCTGATGGCCGCATCGTGACCAATGCTCATGTTGTCTCCGGGACGGATACTGTTAAGGTGACGCTCAAAGACGGCCGCGAGTTTGAGGGTAAGGTGCAGGGAGTCGATCCGCTGACGGATGTCGCTGTTGTGAAAATTAATGGCAAGGAACTGCCGCAGGTTACTATCGGTCGATCGGATAACATTGTACCGGGACAGTGGGCGATCGCGATCGGGAATCCTTTAGGTCTCGACAATACCGTGACTGTCGGCATTATTAGCGCCACCGGTAGAACCAGTTCCCAAGTCGGCATCCCCGATAAGCGAGTCCGCTTCATCCAAACCGACGCCGCCATCAACCCCGGCAATTCGGGCGGCCCGCTACTCAACGATCAAGGCGAAGTAATTGGCATCAATACCGCCATTCGCGCCGACGCTCAGGGCTTGGGATTTGCAATTCCGATCGAAACTGCCAAACGAGTTTCCGATCAGTTATTCGCCAAAGGAAAAGCCGAACATCCCTATCTCGGCATTCAAATGATCGCCTTGACTCCCGCCACCAAGGCAGAAGTCAACAAACAACTCGATAATAAAATTACGATCGATCAAGGCGTAGCCGTGATCCGAGTCGTGGAAAATTCCCCTGCTCAAAAAGCCGACTTGCGCGCCGGAGATGTCATCCAAAAAGTTGACGAAATTGCGGTCAACACTCCAGGAGACGTGCAAGAACGGGTGGAAAACACATCTGTAGGCAAAGAACTCGAAGTGGAAATTAACCGTTTGGGTCAAGTTCAGAAAATTAAAGTACGTCCCGGTGCTTTTCCCCTATCGGGTAGCCCCGCAGGTGGTTAGTTGCCACGGTGGAGGATGAAAGATGAATCTGATGCTCGATAGTCTAGATAGGCAGAAACCGGGTTTTTCCACCAAAATCCTCCGTGTATCGCGAGGTATATAGGATTAAAAACCCGGTTGCTTAATTCCCTGTCTGTCCAGGAATGTTTATTTTTTCAACAACTTTCATCTTTCTCGCTTACCCAACCCGTTGATATTTTTACTTTTCTTTGGGAGAGTTTGGTTGAATCGAACTCGTGCTTGCTAAATTTTCTTCTAGCTGCATCCTCTGCTCCATTTGCCTCAGAAAATAGCCTGTCATCATCGCTGAAGCTAGCAAACCTGCTAAGTTTTCGCGGTCAGTGGTAATTTCGACGTTAAAATTGTCCGAAGGCAAGACGCCGACAAGTCCTTGAACGTTATGAGAGATAATTTCTTTGATTTCAGGGCTGGCGGACTTGGCGATGCGGGCTAGAACCTCCGGAGATTGGTGTTGGAGGTACTTCAGAAGTGGGTTGACTGCGGTTTGTTGGGCATTGTCATGGTCAAAGTCAGGGTGAAAAACCATTTGGCGATTCTTAATTTCTGGCTGGCTACATTCTACCAAAGAAATGGGGACGCGAGCCTCCCCCTTCTAGGGGGACTTTCTCCGAATTCTGACAGATCGTTGAGTATTCCTATGACGAGTCTGCTATTGTAGGAACAGGAGGAATAGAAAAATGCTTGTTCTCGAATTCAAGGCTTACGCAAAACCAAATCAGTTTCAGTCGATCGATGAAGCGATTAGAATTTGTCAATTCATTCGCAATAAATCAATCCGGCTGTGGATGGATGGTGGTGCAAAATCTTGGTTCGAGCTTTCTAAGTATTGTGCAATTTGGGCTAAAGAATTCGACTTTGCGAATAAGTTAGGTGCAATGGCTCGACAGGCAAGTGCTGAGAGAGCATGGGCTGGTATTTCCCGTTTTTACGAAAACGTCAAAAAGGGCATTAAAGGTAAAAACGTTGGTTTTCCTAGATTCCAAAAAGACTGTCGATCCGTTGAATACAAAACTAATTCTTGGAAGCTTGCGGAAGATAGGAAATCAATCACTTTTACAGATAAGTGCGGCATTGGCAAGCTGAAGCTAAAAGGCACTCGCGATCTTAATTTCTATCAGCCAGACCAAATCAAACGAATTCGACTAATTAAACGAGCCGATGGATATTACGTCCAGTTTTGTATCCGAGTAGACCGAGTAGAACTCGCGACCATGACAGGCAAAACGATTGGATTAGATGTGGGACTTAAAGAGTTTTACACTGATTCAAATGGCGAAATGGTTCCCAACCCTAGATTTCTGCGTAGAGGTGAAGCAGGGTTAAAACGCTCTCAACGTCTTGTAAGCCGGAAAGTAAAAGGTGGTTTGAATCGCCGTAAAGCTAGAGTGATTTTAGGTAAGCGACACCTCAAAATAAGTAGACAACGTAAAGACCATGCTGTCAAGCTAGCAAGGTGCGTAATCACATCAAACGATGTAGTAGTTTACGAAAATTTGAGAGTGTCTAACATGATCAAAAATCACTGCTTAGCCAAATCGATTAGCGATGCTTCTTGGTATCAGTTCAGAATGTTCTTAGAATATTTTGGAAAAGTGTTCGGTCGGATTACCATTGCGGTGAATCCAGCTTACACAACCCAAGAATGCAGCAGTTGTGGTGTTGTGGTTAAGAAATCTCTATCCACTCGAACTCATACTTGTCAGTGTGGGTGTGAGATGGACAGAGATCGTAATGCCGCAATTAATATCCTCAATCGCGGGATAAGTACGACGGGGCACGTCGGAACTTCGATCTTTGAGATCGTAAACGCTTAGGGAGATTGGATCTCTGGGTCATGTGCAGCAATGTTCTTGATTTAAGTCCGGTCTAAGATCTAAGAATCCTTGTGCGTTCACGCGCCCGGAGTGTCAATCGTCATTGCTTGGGCCCAAATTTGCCTGAAAGTCAAGTTGCAGTTGTTTGGGTAGTTGGTCTACTTGAAAATACCGATGAAATTTTTCGGTAACTTGTAACCAATACGATCGCCCATCCGTTGGCTTCCGTTTCCGCACGAAACCCATTTCTACCAGTTCCTGCACCTGTTGGTAAGCCCCAGACCCACGCAAATTCACTAAATCTGGCTGCGTGATGCCACCTTTCAGGGCGATCGCCGCCAACGTCCGCAAAGCTCCAACACCTAATTCTGGAGGTATTAAAGTTTGCATTAAACTGGCAAACTCGTCTCTGAGTTGCAGGCTGTATCCCGTCGGCGTTTCAACAACTTCTAACGCACTGTCGCGGTGGGAAGAGTCAGACATGAGTTCGATAATGGCGTCTTCGGCTTCAGATCGATCGCACTTGGCAATCTCAGCAATCTCTGCAAGCGACACCGGCTGACCTTTTAAGTAAAGTATGGCTTCTATTGTTGTGGCTAAGCGAGTCATTTAGGAATTAGTAATTGGGAATTGACCGGAAAAAAGCAATTAAGTAGGTCATTGCAAAAAAAAACAATATCTTGTCGGGGCGGGTCAAGCTAATAATCACTCCTATACAAGCGAGTTATTGAGTGCAAAACCCGCCCTCTCCCTCAATCCAACTGTCGGCCAGTCAGTTCTACAAAAATATCCTCTAAATTAGAAGGACGAACCATCATACCAGTCTTATCATCTTTCGCATCCAGATAAAAATTAGCCTCTTCCAGAGTCGGGAAAAACTTGTATTCCCAGCGATCGCCTATTTGCTTCATCACCAACCCTTGACCGTGTTCCTGCCGCAATTGCGCCAACGTTCCCAGTTTAATTAATTTACCGCCATCCATAATCCCGATGCGATCGCACAAATACTCAACCTCATCCATATAATGCGTCGTCAACAGCATAGTCATTCCCTGCTTATTCAAATCTAAAATAATTTCCCACAAACGCCGTCGGGTTTGCGGATCTAACCCTACAGTCGGTTCATCCAAAAATAAGATTTCCGGTTCATGCAAAAGCGATCGGGCAATTTGCAACCTCCGCTTCATTCCGCCCGACAAAGTTTTTACTAAATCATCTCGCCTTTCCGCTAATTCTACATATCCCAACCACTGCTTAATTAACTGTTGCCGTTTCGGATTTGGGATGTGGTGCATCCGCCCGTGAAACTCCATATTTTCCCAGACGGAAAGCTCATTATCCACGCTTGTTTGTTGCAGGACAACCCCGATGGACTGTTTAACTTGCAAACTTTGGCGCATCACGTCATATCCAGCTACCTGAATTTGACCGCTGCTGGGTTTAGTCAGGGTAGTCAGCATCCGAATAGTCGTCGATTTGCCAGCACCATTGGGGCCCAGGAGACCGAACATTTCTCCGGCTTCAATTGTGAACGAAAGGTCATTGACAACTGGGATTTTGTTGTAGATTTTACAGGCATTTTGCAGAGAAACAGCGGCATTCATAGGTATTTCGGTATCAATTATTGTAATGAGGCTCTTGCTTCTCAGTCAGAGCGTGTCGGGTCAATTAACATAATACTTGTTGGGGCGGGTTCGCAAACAATCTCTAATTCATATCTAAAATATCTATAAACCAGCCCCCACTAAGCGACAAAATGTGATTACGGGCAATTCAACAGACATGATATCATCTCTGGATGTAAAAACAGGTGCGATCGATTAAAATTTCTGGTAACAGTCATCGGTAAAAATAGCATAAAAACCAGGTTTTTATGCTATTTGTGCGCGAGTTTTGTTAATGTAACTAATCTGAGTGCGATCGGCAGGTAGAAGGCTGATTTTTTTTTACCGCTTGCAGCACCCACTTATTGTAGTTTAGCTAAGTCGGGTTGCAATTCTATTATGCGTTTGTCAAGTTTGCTTGCGGCTTCGCTAATCGTTACAGGCGGTTTGCTGCCGTCGAGATACATAATTATCAGATAACTTCCTATTTTCCCCCGCCGAAACACCGCGATTTCGACATTCATGGTTACACCTTGTATTTGTCCTTGATTTGTCCAACCACGCGATACCTCTCCAATCTTTTCTTCTAAGGTTAAAGCAGTAAGATTAGTAAAGTTAACTTCCTTGTTGCCACTACTATTTAAACCTTTCGAGAATTCTTTTGCAAAAATATCTTCACGCATTGCTGCATCAAATTGAGTTCGATCGATCAGGTTGGTCAGATCTTTGGTAAATCCTATGATTATTTGAAAGTGCTGGTCGTCGCTCTTGTTATAAGCAAACACGCTTGCTGGTTTCAATGTCTGGAGACCGCTGGACAGTTTTTGAACCGTCGCCGGTGGAATCTCTGCAAAACCTACGGGCAAGTCTTGTAAAGTCAGGATTAGTCTCGACAAGTCCACTGCGGGAGGTGGAATATCGGCAGACAGAATATTGTTGCTAGAGCGAACTGGAATTGCGATCGACTTTCCGCCAACTGCACCGCCCAATCCAGCACTAATTAGCAAACACACCAAGAACACAACTTTTTTGTTCATTACTTTACCTTCTTGCTATGACCGATTACCAACCTCTACCTCACTCTACCCCAAAGCGCTATCTTTTACTCTACCACTTCTAATTCCTCTAATTCTTGTGTAGACTGCCATCCAGCTTGCCAGAGCGATCGATCTTTGAGCTGTTTGGCGTTCAGCCAGAAACGGACATTGGGATCGCAAGCCGCCACCATTTCCGCAAATACCCATTGACCTTCGTTTTTTCTGTTGACTACTTGAAAGTGCCGCCACCCCCAAGTTTTTTGGTGAGAAGTCCATCGGGAACCAACTAAATAAGGAAATTTTTGTTTTTTCGGCACAGTATTTTTCTTGACAAATATATGAGAACTCTAAACTCTGTCTGCAAGTAGATGCGTTTCTTGTAACTTACAGCACTTGTGCCTCCGAACTCAAAAGTAAAGGCAGTCTCACGACTGCCCATGTAATTAGTTATATCTATTGGATAGGGTTGATTTTTCAGCCGATCCACAAATAGCAAATTTATCCAGCACGAACTCAATCTTGAATCTCAAATCTAAAAGCAAATAACCCAGGTTTTAGTGGACAATAATCCCGTTCTGTAAAACTTACTCAAATCTACTTTTAGAGCAGGTTTGACGTTCACTTCCTGTTTCTACCAAAGTGGTCGGCCACTTCTGATCCCCAGGCATTTTTTCGGGCCCAACTCTCCCTACAAACATTTTTTCAATCTGAATCGTGTCTCATTGACGCTGTACAGCTCAATAAAAAAGCACCTTTAGGCAAGATTGACTCCTTTATGTGATGCCGTCGCTGCCCCTTAATTACTTCCGTGTGAAGGCTTGTGGCCCGATAAATCCATAGGAAGTTGGGGAAGCCGGAGCCGCACCGCATTTGTTTGCAGCCAGAGAGTGATGGCGTACTTCCGTTGTGGAGTCACGTACTCTCCGGGTCTGATCACGCCAGCACAGACGCCGATGTTTTTAATAAGGGTTTCTCGCTCCGATGAACTTGCACCCTGTAGCAACCTGACTTGGGCTTTGATAAAATCCACGTTCATAGCAGAAAGTAAAAGTAACTAAAGAACTCAGTTAAATAGCGATGCTTTGCTTCCAATTGTAACTCTAAAACCACTTGGTACGAATCCAATTGATTCAACATCCCCTGGATGGGGATCGGGGCCTCTAGAGCTAGCCAACTTTATTTACTTTATCTGTTTTTGCTAGCAAAAGTGTCACTATACTAGCAGTTTTGACAGAATTATTCATAGTTAAGAACTGTTACAAATTTGGCTCGAATCCTACAATAATGCAGAGTTTAGTGCTAACGCTACTCTCCGGGGTTCAAAAAAATCAGCACAGTCTCCAGATCCTTGCCTTCGTAGGTTTCAGCCTCCCCGATTAGGAAGAGATCGATCGCCGAATATTCCTCTTGGAGCACTCCTCTTAACACCCAGACACTACCACATCACCCTATTGATTTAGATCCCGCCACCTGCTTCGCTGTGGACTATAACTTCAGGCATACGTATTGTTACGGTGGCTACAATAAGCGAGCAAGTTTTTATTCTTGTTTCTTGATGATATATTTTTTGCTTTTCTTGCAAATCCCTGATTTGTGTTAATTAAGGCAGCTTTATGATGTCCGCGCCAACGAAGACTCGCAGCTTGCGAATCCAGACATTTTACTCTCTGTAGCGGTGAATTTGTTTTCTGAATTCATTAGAGGCGATCGCACGCCGACTAGAATTGCCAGGTACGGCTCATTTTGTATAATTTATAACAAAGCGATTAATTCTAATAATTTAAAAGCAGCACAATTTTTCACAGTTTTCCATCCGTCACTCGCTCCTAACAGCCCAAAAATTTGATCAAACAAATCAACACGTCAATACCCGTACCATCAAGCTTGAAAGTGCCGATTTGAGCTTCGCAGTTAATGCTTGATAGCAGTTATATATCGCCGATTATGCAATTCACTAAATTAGTTGATATCGAGTATAATTAACGGGTTAATCTGAAGTGATAAAATACCAAACTTAAATGTTGTAATTTGAGATTAAAACTGACTTATCTAGGAGTTGGTCTCAACCAGTTTTGTGACAAACAAACATCACTACAGCAATCATTTTGGTGAAAAAATCAGGATGTTTTTGACTTGGGTGTGGCGGCTTGATCGAGGTTGTACATAAAAGATATTAATAAAACCGCATCTAGGATATATTTCACCCTTCAAAAACGCATCGACCCGACAGCATAGAAAATCCCCTCTCGCTGGGTCGTCGGAGGGGAAATAGTCGATTATATTATGGTTTATTTAATACGATCGATGTATCGGTGTCTTCTTGCAGTGTCAAGAGGTATCGATTGCTAGACCTATCTGGGCTCCTAGCTAAGATAATTTCCCGGTGGGAAACCGGGAAATTATTAACTAAATCAACCTTTTTTCTGGCGTTGCAGCTTAGTTTTCCAATTGGCGATCGCCTTTTGAGCAGGCTCATAACTCTTGGTATCTGACGGCACCAGTGAAGCAGTTTCAACTGCATCTTTCAGCTTTCCTTGAGAGGCACGCAACTGAGCAATTTTGAGAATAGCTTCGCTCCACTCTCCAATCAACTGCTGAGCTTCTTCATGCTTTGGCTGACCGGGTTGAATTTTATTCGCTTGCTGGATTCCTTTACTGTAAGAAGAGGCAGCCCCCCGCTTAATTTGGCTCGCAGCCGCCAATAGCAAAGCAACATTGACATCCTGCTCTTTGGATAGCTCCTCCCACTGAGCGATCGCCTGTTTCGACTGATTGTAAACCGCTTGATTCACATCAGGCATCAATTTAGCCGCGCCGATCGCCCCGGAGAAATTGCCCCGAGCAGCCCGCCCGTTAGCAATATCCAAAATCACCAAACTCCAGCGCTCAATATCCTGCTGAGCCTGCGGGTAGAGCGGATCGCTAGGCGGAATCGTTCGAGCCTTAACCACCGCTCGATTAAAACTAGAAGCCGAACCATCCTTGAGGAAAGTTTTCGCCTCAGCCCACACCTGCTGGCTCGACGGAGGTTGCTTGCTATCAGTCGCTGCTTGCACCGCACGCGGTTGGTTCTGCGCCACTCCACCACCAGCAGCTTTTGGAGGGCCGGGGTTTTGGGAATTCTCAGTAGTCGATCGAGGATCTCCTTCCTGCTGACCAATAAAAATTGATTTGTTTGTCAAAAAAACACCCAACAGCAGCACCAAAGCCGTAGCTCCACTCCACAAAATTAGCTGCTGTAAAAATGACTTGTCCGACCCCCCGTTATCCGTATCATCGGGCTTTTGCAAATTCGGTCGATCGCCCCCCCCACCTGCGCGAACCACAGTATTCGGCTGCTTCGATACCGCTGGCATCTCAACCGGCCCATCAATCGCGTTGCGAGTAGCCTCCGGCATCTCAATTTGAGCCGTAGCCGTCGCCATTTGCGGGCGATCGATCCCATCAGCCATAGCAACCGCCATATTGCCGTTGCGTCCTGCCAACACAGCAGTCGCCACTCCAAGAGCATCCGGCAAAATCACCAAATGAGCCTTTCCTGGAGGATTCACCACCATCAAAGGTTCTTGTTTCGGACGCAAATGGTGATCGCATAGCTCCGGGAGTCGATCGGTCAAAAAACGGTCTAAACCCTTAAGCGTGGTACACTGTCCCGATCGCAACCCCTCTAAAAGCGCCGTCGTAAAAAATCCTTGACGCAAAGCAGAAGTTTCCCGCGAAACTTGATTCGGGCGGCAAGAAAGCACCGTCGGGATTTCCAGCTCCCGCGCCAGCTCTGCCGTTTGAGTGCCGATCGTTTCCCCCGCCTTCACAATCTGGCTGCGGTTCATATCAACCAGCACCAAAACCGTTTCCGTAGGAGCATTTTTCAGAGTATTCAACAGCAACTCTACCGGAATTCCCGTACCCTGAATATCAGCCGGATCACCATCAACCGGCATCAAATAATCCTTGCCTTCATAGCTGACACCGTAGCCGCTAAAAAAACACCAGAGTAAATCTCCCTGTTGTAGATGTTCCGCGCACAGACTTTCCGTCAACCTCAGAATATTTTCCCGATTCGGATACGTAGATTGACCCCACAGCGACGGCGAGTTATCCGTCATCAACAGACATCCATCCGGCGCAAAACCAGCCTCCTCAGTCAAAAAACCGTAAAGTGCCTCTGCATCCTCTTGCGCATAACTCAAAGGCTGGAGTAACTGATATTGATTGATGCCGATCGCAATACAAGCGTGATGTTTCATCCCCATATGCCCTATATATAGTGAACAACTTGCACAAAACGATAACACATCGCCGTTTAACCTTATACCGACTTTCGCCTCCAAGCGTCAGATAGCAATTGTCCAAAGGCAGAAGTCCCAACACGCGCCTAAATTCAGCATCCTAAAATTTTCACATCTTAATAATATTGCAGTAAAAATTTATTCCCTGTGCCTGCATTCAGAAAAATAACGTTAAATTGGATACACAGGTAAATCTATTTCTTCTATTTGACCCTATTTTTCAGCAATTACACCAAAAAGGAGTAACCCGCTAAATGGTCTCTACAGCTCAAAAAAAAATCTCCACCCACAGCGAATCCCTACTGAAGCAAAAGCATCCTAAAACTCACAGCCACTATAGGTTTCAGGATTTTTTTGTCTTCGATCGCGAGCTTGGTACACTTAACGATTGGAACGAGTCGCGCAACATTTTTACCAGCGAAGACTTCATCATCGGTTTGGTAGAAGGACTCGAAGAAGAAGTAGGCCCGGCTTCCTCTGTAATCATGTATACTATTGGTTGCCAGTGGGGGCTGCAAGATTCCGAATTTTTTCAAAAATGGTTTAGCGCCGAATTCGGCCAGAACATTCGCCAGTCGAATCTGATGTTTCTGCTAGAAACTTGGTGGTGGCCTTTCACGGCTCAAGGTTGGGGTCGCTGGGAAGTTGACATGAGCGATCGCAAAAACGGCTGCATCTTCATCAACGTCTTTGACTCAGCAGTTGCTCGCACTTTGGGCGACGTAGGCAAACCAGTTTGTCACATTTACGCCGGTTTATTTGCCGGTTTCTTCGGATCTCTAGTCAAAAAGCCTCTCAGTTGCATAGAACTCCAATGTTATTCAATGGGAGAAACCTATTGTAAATTCCTCCTCGGCAACCCAGATAAAATTGATGCAGCAGCATTCTGGCTCAACGAAGGTGCCAACGCCCGCGATATTCAAAATCGACTCGAACACGGTGAAATATTGCGGTAAACAACCCGGAAAGGCATATCCCCTGCCCTGCCTTTCTCTCACCAATTTCGCGATGTACAGTGATGGTGAGCCTCTCCAGGCAGGAAGAAAGATGAAAAGTCAAACTTCATGGTTGGACAAATCTGTCCAAGACTTCTTTAGTCACTACAATTGGCTGGGAAAACCTTTAGAAACCCAAAATGGCTCGACTTCTGGTCAAGTCATGACTTTAACCCGATCGGTAGCAGACTTTTTTCAAGCTATTTCTTGGGAAGGAATTCCCGAAGTGGGCGCCCTGCCGCTACCGCCACCCTTGCCAGTAATTTATATTTCCGAACCCGCAGAAATCACCATTGACGACCTATTCGACCTCTTTTAATCTGTGTGGAAAATGGAAAACAAAAAATAGGGCAATCCCTCATTCTTCCTTCTTCCTTCTTCCTTCTTCCTTCTTCCTGCTTCCTTCCTTTGATCAATTACCGATTACCACTTAAGAAAAATCATGCACCCTGAGATTGAGGCCCTGCTGGATCAGGCAGAAACCCGCTTTCTAAAAGGCGAAGAACTCATAGCTTTTAAGCGTCAAGCTGCAATCCTAGCCCAGCGCTTAAAAATTTACGAATTTTTGCGAGAGAAGGAAGCAAGCATCTTCCAACCAGTAGCCAACAAGCTACAAGAAAAATTCCCCGACGAACAACAAGAAACCTTAGAACGATCGCTCAAACATTGGCTCTTAGTCTTGCGGTACTGCGCTATGGCCATGCTGCTGAACGATGGAGTTTTTCTCGAACAGCGACTCCTCGACTGGGTTCCCGGCATAGTCGCAGCCCACCAAACTCAAAAAATCGAAGCAACTGTTTGCAATTTGCTGCAAACTCGCTTGAAAGAACTGCTTTCCGAGCAAGCACGAGCCATATTGCAACCATTTTTTGACCAAGCACAGTCAATGATTATTGACGCAGGTAATAAAGAGTAGACAAATTCCCAATTCCCAATTCCCAATTCCCAATTCCCAATTCCCGATGATTAATATTTCCGACTTACTCAAACAGCCCCGACTTCCTGGAAACTACTTTGCCAGCGATGCCTACGTCCGAGGCGACCTCGAACTTGGCCTGCTCGAAAACCGCCGGGGCGATCGGCTCATTGCACTCCCAGAAACACTAATTAAAGCCATTTATATCGGCTTAGAAAAAGAAACAGGTCAAGCTTCCCGCCTCGTGCTATTTAACTGCGGCCGCTGGTGGGGGAAAAACTTCTACGTGCGTTTTTGCGAAGAAGTCAGCGAATACTATAATCAGCCAGTTTCCGAAATGGAAATGGTAGAATTTATTCAGTCCTTGCAACAGTGCTGGAAAACTCACGGATGGGGAACATTTGAACTTGATCCCAGCCATTCCGAACAGGGATTTTTAATAGTAAAGATTGCCAACTCTCTTTTTGCTAAAACAGCTCCCAAGTCGAAGCGACCAGCCTGTTTTCTAGAAGCAGGCATCTTAAGTTCCTTCTTTAGTCAGCTTACAGGTCGAGAACTCCACTGCCTACAAACCTCCTGTGAATCCTTGGGATCGGACTGCAACCGCTTTATTTTAGGGTTGCGCGATCGCCTCCAACCAGCAGATTCTATGGTCGAAGAAGGACAAGCTCACGAAGCTATTATCAGTCAGCTTTGCCAAAAAAATTGATTTTTTTTTTACAGCTATTAGTTGGTTGATAATAGCTGTTATCTCGATTTTTCGGCAACGATTTTATCCACCATATCATCAAAGCTGAGAGTTAAATTATCAAAAAACTACCAAATTTAAAAAACTGGTTTTAGCTATTTAAAAACCCCCTAATTATAACTCCCAGCTAGACGATTTATAAAGTCCCCAATAAACTCATAAAAATTCAAAAGCAACCACAACCTCAAATTTTTTGGTCGAACTTAATGGATGCCAATGAACTTCTAAATAGATATGCAGCCGGCGAAAGAGATTTTAGACAAGCAAACCTGCGCGGCATTGTGTTGAGTCCGATCGATTTATACCGTTCCAACGATACCCCAACTCTACGTTTAGCCAACCTCAACGAACACCAGCACAGACCCTACTTAATCGGTGTCAACCTCAGTCAAGCCGACCTCACCAAAGCCCATCTGAGCCGAGCCAACCTCAGCAAAGCCAACCTCACCGGAGCCAATCTCACCGGCGCCAACCTCATCGCCGCAAGTCTCAGCGGCGCCAATCTCAGCGGCGCCAATCTCAGCGGCGCCAACCTCGCCGGAACTCACATGAATTGGGCAAACCTCACCGGCGCCAACCTCGCCGGAGCCAATCTCATGGGTGCAGATATGAGCGCAGCAAACCTCACCAAAGCCGTTTTCAGCAAGGCAAATCTCAGTAAAGCCTATTTGATTAAAGCCAATCTCAACGGGGCCAACTTCAAAGATGCAGACTTGAGTCAAGCGAGTCTCAAAGAGGCAGACTTGAGCGAAGCACAGCTTACCGGAGCCCAATTGTCCAAAGCAAACCTAGCCGGAGCCAACTTAACCCGTGCTAACCTCAGCAAAGCCAACCTGTTAAAAGCCAATCTTAGGAGAACTAACCTCACTCAAGCCTATTTAAACGGTGCGTGTTTAAGCGAATCAGACCTCAGCGAAGCTTGCTTGGACAGAGCCAATTTGTGCAAAGCAGACCTGAGCAAAACCTACCTGAGAAAGATTACTTTGAATGGCTCCCACTTAAGCGGTATCAACCTCAGTGGGGCAGATCTGGGCGGTGTAGACTTGAGCCGCAAACTTTTAACTGGAATCAATATGGCAGACGCATTGTTGAACGAAGCCAACTTCAGCGGTGCTTATCTGATGGAAGCTAACTTGAGCGGGGCAAACCTCAGCAAAGCCAACTTGAGCCTAGCTTACCTGATCAGTGCCGACCTTTCTAATTCTTGCCTGCATGAAATTGACTTGAGCAAAGCTAACCTGAGTAAAGCCAACTTGCGGAAAGCTGACTTGACAGGAGCCAACCTCCGGGGAGCCATTCTGAGTGAGGCGGATTTGAGGGGAGCGAACTTTATTGGAGCTATTCTTCCTAACGGCAAAATCTATCGCGGTTAAGGCGATACCAGTACCTTGATTATTTGCCGAGTAAAGTGCGGTTCATGTCCAGAATCGGAAAAAATAGGCTGACTTCTTCAGCAGTGAGATATTGTTTGAGTACCTTTTTCATCACATCGTAGGTCACTGTCGCACTATTGCGAACTTGAACAGCGCCTAAAATAGTTTGCAACCAAAGCAGCAGCCGATCGCGCAACCGTTCAGTATCATTAATCAACAGTGCTGCCGCCGAATGCCTCAACACCCGCAGAATATCTCCACGGCACTTTTCAGTCACATCTTGAGACCCCCGGCGAAATAAACTAGGGTCGATAGACTGCATTTGTGCTTCCACCAGTCGCATAATTTCTTTTTCAGAGGCTTGAATTTTTTTATAAGCACTCATTCGGTGATTCAAAGACTGAAAATAGTCTTTCAAAAATACCAGTTCTTCAGCGGTCGCGTAGCGTCCATCTGCTTCCATGCTTAAACGCGCAAGTTGGCTCAACATAGGTTTTTCTCTACTACTAAAATACAAACATATCAGTTTTAAGCTTCTTTAGTCCGAACTAAATACTGTCCTACTTGGAAGCGGGTTTCATTAAGCTGTGTAACGATCGAACGAGTAATCAACTTTCCCGATTCCACAACTACTTGACCGGTAATTGGGTGCAGCAAATCTTGCTGGGCCCGGCGGCCGATCAGAGCTTCCACGTTTTCGATAGCATTAATGTACATCCCCGCAGGTATCTGTACAACTACACCCTCGCCCATAATTTGGGCCTGACAAGCAAGTCGCGAATTGGCTTTAGCTGTAGTAATGACTTCCAGCGTCCTCTTTTCCCGGCGGTTCATGTCAGACAAGCCTTCCATGCCCTCTTTAATGTAAACGTGGCAGGTAGCACACATTCCACGCCCCCCGCATTCCTTGAGAACGTCTAAGTCTTTGGAAAGTAAGGCAGACAGGATATTCGATCGGGTTTCCACTGCCATTTCTTCGGCAATTGGATCTAGTCTAATAATTTTAACCATATTGATTTTTCATCCTGTCAAATTGACTATTTAGCAAGTACGATCGACATATTCAAAGCCAAAAAAAATTGGCTAACACTCAAAAAGGTGAAGATGGCTTGACGACATTATGGGCTTCCGGCTCTAAAACCCATATTGCATAACCGCGCTTCTGTTGTAGTAATTGCTGTTGAGTCGCCCCTATTCCTCAGCTTAGCCGAGAACAAGCTAAAACCTTAGATGGTTCTTGGACGGCCTTGAAAAAACTGTAATACTCGCGATCGACTAAAATAGCAGCCACAGGCAGTTCCAGATCAGGCACCCGAATCTGACAAGATTTATACTCCCCGGCGAAACTCAAAGATTTTAGTAGATGCTACGAGAGCGATCGATCTTAGCCGACGGAGAATGAACCTGAGATAATATAGCAGTACCTGGCGATCGATTCAAAAATTTGAATTTTTGTCAGAATTCTTTACATATTTTAATACTAGCTCAAGCTTTTTCTATAATTAGACCGATGCAACATTCTAAATACCGCATTTTAGGGCTAGTCGGACAAGGGCAATTTGGCCGAGTCTTTTGTGCCAGTGTTCGAGAAACTCCCGCCAAAGATTCCCGGCTTACCAGCCAACTGGTTGCTCTCAAAGAACTCAGCCATCAAAAAGCCCCAACTAGCGAATTCTTGCGAGAGTTGTGGTTTCTGATCACCTTGCAACACCCCAACATTGTCACCTGCCGAGCTCTCGAACACACAGCTACAGGCAGGTACTTGGTTATGGACTACTGCGAAGGAGGAACCCTCCGCAACCTGCTCAAACAAGACCGCCCCTTGCGGCTGCTCGAAGGTTTACAGCTAGTCATGGAACTTTTAGCAGGTTTAGACTACGCCCACCGCCGAGGCGTAGTTCACTGCGACATCAAACCCGAAAATATCCTCCTAACTTTAGGCTCCAAAGGTTGGTCGCCCAGGCTGTCTGACTTTGGTATCGCGCGCCGCCTACCAGAAATCGGTACAACTCGCCTCCACCAAGAAATTTCTCCCGACGCTACCGTAGGTTCCCCCGCTTACATGGCCCCAGAGCGGTTTTACGGTCTTTATTCCCCCATGTCAGATATATATGCAGTGGGAATTCTACTATTTGAGTTACTAATGGGCTACCGTCCTTTCGGTGGAGCCCCCGGAGACTTGAGGTGGGCGCACCTGAATCAACGCTTGCAACTTCCCGATGCCATCCCCGAACCTTTGCAAGCAATAGTCAAAAAGTCCTTGGAAAAGCTGCCGGCCCGCCGTTTTGCCAGTGCTTCCCAAATGGCTCAAGCTTTGCGGCTAATCATGTACGACCCCGCTGTCAGGCAATTGGGCGACTGCATTGTCCCTTGGGAAAATCCCGCAACCCGCGGCGCTAAAAGTCTGAAGTCGGACACTGACTCTGCGAGCGAAGTCGAAGAGGAAAAATCATCACAACCGGCTATTAATTTACTTCGGACTGTGCGGTATTGGGTTTCGCAGCCAAAGCCGCTGATACTTCCTGCACCGCTGACTGCTTTAATTGCCACGGAAAAGTATCTCTACGCTGCTGTAGGTAAAGAGGTGAAGGTTTGGTGTCAGCCGGGACAACAGCTAGTTACAGAAGAAATGCCGACTTCTATATTAATGCCGGAAATCGTGCGTGGCATTTTACCTGCTTCCCAGGGCTGCTTCATTCTCACTCAGCAAAAACTTTACTGGCTAAACGACGATCGCTCTCTTGAGCCTCAGTGCCTACTGGATATGGGTTTAAGGCAAGGTGCAGATGCTTTTAAAGCTGCTATTGATTCTCACGGTCGCTGGTTGACAGTAGCTGTTCCCGGCGAGCTGCGTTTTTATGCTTTAGTTGGCAATAGTAATGCGGGCGATCGAGAAAAAGTCTTGAAGCCGATCGCTACTGTGCCACTACCCGAACACTATTTACCAGAATTAACATTCTTGGATCGACGACACGTTTTAGCAATTTGGCCTGACAACGAACCTAAAAATCCCCAAACTATTTTTAGGGTTTACACTCGCCGTGGCACATCAGTCGGTTCCGTAAAATTATCTGCCTGTATCAGACAAATGCTCTTGACACCTGAGCCTTATACGTTGATGGGAATTCCCCAAAATGGTAAAGCCGCCGTGTTGTCCATGAAATTGTGGCCGCTCAAGCTAGCGCGAATTCCCATGACAAGTTTACCCGTGTCTGCTTGTGTAACAAATTGGGGATGGGTGTTGGCAGATGTTGAGGGGCAGATAGCAGTATTAAACACTCAAGGCATTCAAGTAGGGAATTTTAGTGGCCCTGCCTCACCTCGGGCGATCGCCCCTTGGGGGAAAACTGGTTTGGTGATTGCTGCGAATACTGAGTCCGAGAGTTATTTACACTTTTTAGATATAGATGTTGAGGAGACTAACTTGCGTTAGCGAAGCTTGCAGCAGAGGATCGAGTCTTAACGGCTGATAGTGGTTGTAATCAATTTCTGTATCACAGCACTTGCACGCGGGCGATCGGCTTTAGGGCATACCCCACTCTCGGTCAGTCAAGTCGAAGGAATGGAGACACTACTTATATATATGAGTGAGATGCAGCAACTACCCGGTGGTGTGATGGTGAAGCGGGCGATCGGGCCTCACACCCTAACAAAAGCCTGATCTCTGAGTAAGTCCCAAGATCTTTCACCTCTGGAGAATTCGGTAGTCCTATTTAGGTAAGGATGGACATAGCTCTTTTCATGTAAGGCTTTCAGAGCTTGGAGCCAACCTTACAGAC